>NZ_JBTNDR010000039.1:0-35955 GCF_054510895.1 Arthrobacter sp. HLT1-20
TTTTTTTTTTTTTTTTTTTTTTTTTTTTTGTTTTTTTTTCTCTCCCCCCCCCCCCCCCCCCCCCCCCCCCGGGCGCATTCATGCGAAAATTGCTGTCCGAACGGCCGGAAACGTGGCGCCGGCGCCTACCAATGCCGTCCGGATCCTGGCCTCCAGTGCCACTGAATCGTTGAAATCGGACCAATTGATGCGGATAAACCGCCAGCCCAATTCCATGAGGTCCTTCTCGCGCTGACGTTCCAAGGCGATTGCTTCAGCGGTGGGCCTGTACTCGAAGTATTTGCCCCATCCGTCGAATTCCAGGATTAACCGGCACTCGCGCCAGGCAAAATCCGCCCTGTGCTGACCATGCCGGGTGGAAATTTTGACCTGCAGTTCCGGCATGGGCAATCTTGTGGCCGACAGGAACACCCTCGTGCGCGACTCCCCTGCAGATTCACTGTCTGAATCCAGAAATTCCAGCGCCCTTTTGGCGCGTGCGGCACCGCGCTTGACGTCACTTGCGCCAAGGAGCTCCTGCAATTCGGGGACAGTCAGACCGTTCCGAACGGCATGGTCGCCGATGATTGCCGCCTTCTCCAGGCTGAACAAGCGCGCGCAATCCAGCACCGTTTGGGCCATGGATGTCATGGGCACCTGTACGGGCCCGATTCTCGCCATGACCACGTTCCCGGCGCCGAGAGCCTGCTGGTGCAGGGCAACTCCTCCCCTACCGGTGGAATGGCCGGGGGTTTGTCCGTGGGTGAGGTGCACGATGGCTCCGCAGCCCCACGTCCGAAGACCGTGCAGTCTTGCGGCGCTTGAGTGGCTGTAGACGCCGCTACTGCGCGAGGCAAGTGCGTGGGCGATGAGTGCTACGTCGTCCCGCACCCACGGCTTTAATGCCTGCCACTGGAGCGCCTGGACGTAGGCGCCACGGTGCAGACGCACAATAATCCTTCTCGCAACGGCTGCCGTCAGAACCTTGTGCGTCAGGCCAGATGCCTCCAACATCCTGTTGGTGGCCGCACCGCGCACGGCCTTGGCGGGCCACCTCGACGCAACCAAGTGCGCAAGTTGATTAGTATCCATGCCCCATGGTTGCGCAGCAGGGACGTCCCCGAACCGGTGAACTGGCCAAATGTGGACAACTACTGGCGGCGGACAGCGTGTGGAGGAATGAAAGCGGACGGCCAACCACAGCGATTTCCGTGTGTGACTGCGGTTTGGCGGCTTGTGGGCGGTCCGTGAACCGCCCAGAAGCCGCCAAAGCGCAGTGAAGCCGCTAAAGCGCAGTTGTGCCCCAGCGCGCGGGCAGGGGCTAGAAACTGGTCATGCAGTGGGGGGACTCCGGCGCCGCAAAGAGGGAATCGAACACCGCCACAGCACCGCTGCGGACTTCACGGACGCGGCCCGCCGCCAACAAAACCCTGGCCGTGACACCGCCCAGGTACAGGCTGGAGAGTTCGCTGACACCCATGCTGAGCTCGGCCTCCACCGATCCGTCCTCGGGGCAACGCGTCACAGTGGCCTTCCCGCGGACAACCTCGATCCGGAAGATGCCAGAGGCGTGGCCCAGCGGATCGCCCACATGGATCACCAGGGATCCGTCACTGGCGTATTCCCGGGCAGCCAAGGATCCCGGGGTGTCCAGGATGCGCAGCCAGAGGTGGTCCTCGGTGGCCGTGCGCTTATAGTGGCGCTTGGCGGCAATGGCCCATTCCAGGGAGTCAACCACGGGCGCCATGTCCCAGGTGATGACGTCAATGAGGTCTAGGGACCCCAAGTAGCTCCACAGGGCCAAGTACGCCGCGTCGGTGACGGCGAGCAGGTCAACGATTTCCACGGCCGAGCGGCTCTTGTCGTCACTGGGCTTGTAGGTCACATATCCGTCCACGGCCCCGGACGCGTCATAGTGGAGCGCGGCCCGAACGTTCTTCACGGGATCGACGGCGCCGTAGTTGCCCTGGCCTGTGGCCGCCAGCCGGTACATGTCGTGGCGGCCAATGGAGCCGTAGCTCGTGGCATGGACGCGTGCAAAGATCTCATTGTGCAGGTCCCGCACGGTGCCCACGGGAGCTATTTCCACCACGCCAACCGACGCCGCGCCAGGCACAATGAAGTCCAACCCACCCTTGACGGTCACCTCGATGGTGCTGGTGTGCGTCGCCACCCCAAAGCCGAACCGCCCGTAAATGGTGGCTTCCGACGCCGTCAGCGCAGCCATGGGGATGCCCGAGGCCTTTGCCTGGGCCAGGTCGGAGTCCATCATGGCCCGCAGGAGACCTCGACGGCGATGGCTGGGACGCACTGTTACGGCAGTGATTTGGTGGACAGGAAGCAGCGTCCCGGCACCCACGTTCAGGTTTTTGCGGTGGTACGCATAGGTGGATACCGGGTACTCGGCATCCCACGCACCCGCCGGGGCCTGCGCATCGCTCAGGTAGGCGCCGGTGACCATGCGGCCGTCGACCTCCTCGCAGGCAATGTAGAACGCCAGGGCCTCCTCCGTCATGGCGTCGCCGTGGAATCCCAGCGCAACAGCCTCGGCCCATTTGCTCAGTTCTGGGGAGATCTTTCCGTCCACACGGCGCACAGGGAAGGTGCGCAGCTCGTAGGGAAATGACCGGGAAGCCCGGCTGATGGCAGGTTCATAACTCTGTGGCAAGGAGATACCTTTCGTAAACGAACAAAAGCGGTGTGGGCCCCTTGGGGTCAGTGCCCGGCGTCGTTCCAGCTGGCGCCCAGGCCCAGCTGAACTTCCAGCGGAACCAGCAGGTCTGCTGCGGAGCCCATCTGCTCCACAACCAGGGCTTTAACTGTTTCCAGCTCCCCCGGCCAGATTTCCAGGATCAATTCATCGTGGACCTGCAGCAGCATGCGGGACTTGAGGTCCTGGCGCTGCAACTCGGCAGCAACGCCGAGCATGGCGTGCTTGATGATGTCCGCCGCCGAGCCCTGGATGGGTGAGTTCAACGCGATGCGTTCGGCGAGCTCACGCAACTGGCGGTCGGCGCTGGAGAGGTCCGGCAGATAGCGGCGGCGGCCCTCGATGGTTGAGGTGTAGCCGTCCACGCGTGCTTGTTCAACCACGCCGCGGAGGTAGTCGCGCACCCCGCCGAACCGGTCAAAGTAGTCCTTGACCAGTGTCCGGGCCTCGTCCACGGAGATTTCCAGCTGCTTGGACAGGCCAAAGCTGGTCAAGCCGTAGGCCAGGCCGTAGGACATGGCCTTGACCTTGGAACGCATGGCGGAGGTGACTTCCTCCGGCGCAACACCAAACACGTGGGAGCCCACGTAGCGGTGCAGATCCTCGCCCTCGGCATAGGCCTGGATGAGTCCGGCATCGCCGGACAGGTGCGCCATGATGCGCATTTCAATCTGGGAGTAGTCGGCGGCGAGCAGGCATTCATAGCCTTCGCTGACAACAAAGATGTCCCTGACGCGGCGGCCCTCTTCCGTCCGGACAGGGATGTTCTGCAGATTGGGGTTGTTGGAGGACAAGCGGCCGGTGGCTGCCACGTTTTGCGCGTAGGTGGTGTGGATGCGGCCGTCCTCGGCCACCGACTTCTTCAGAGTCTCCACCATCTGCTTGAGCTTGGACGCTTCGCGGTGGGCCATGAGCTGGGCCAGGAACTCGTGCCCGGTCTTTTCCAGCAGTGCCTTCAGGGAGGCGGCGTCTGTGGTGTAGCCGGTCTTGATCTTCTTGGTCTTGGGCAGGCCCAGTTCCTCAAACAGGACTTCCTGCAGCTGCTTGGGCGAGCCAAGGTTGACCTCGTGGCCAATGGCTGCAAACGCGGCCTCCTGGGCGGCATTCATGGCTGCCGTGAAGTCGGCCAGCAAAACGGCCAGGCGCTCCTGCGAAATGGCAATGCCCGTCAGCTCCATCTGCGCCAACACGGCGGCCAGGGGCAGTTCCAGCTCACGCAGCAGCACAGCGGCACCGCGCTCGACCAGCAGGGGGGCAAAGTGCTCGCTGAGCAACAAGGCAACATAGCCGCGCTGCACGGCATCGGCAAAGGAGGTGTCTTCGCTCAGGCCCAAGTCAAGCTGTCCGCTGGACTCCTGCACACCGGAATCGAAGCCGACCTTCAGGTGAACCTTGCTCAGATCGGCAAGCTCATAGCTGCGACGGTCGGGCTGGATCAGGTAGCCGGACAGTGAGGTGTCGTCCTGCACGCCGGCCAGGGACAGGCCCCGCACGGACAGCGCCTTGAGCGCTTCCTTGTATTCGTGGACCACCTTGGGTGACTCGGAGACCAGCCAGGCCGCCAACGCCGATTCGAGGGCCTCGTCGGCAGTGCGCAGATCCACCACGACGGCGGAATCCGCACGGACCAGCGCCACGGCAACGGCCTCGTGCGCCAGGCCAAGTTTTTCGCTCAGCACGTCAACGGCGCACAGGCCGCCAGCGGCTTGCCACGCCTGCAACTCGGCAGCCGCGGTGACCACGCGGTGGGCGGGCACCTGGTGGGCCTCACCGGCGTCGTCCGCCTCAGCCTCGCCAAAGAGGTCAAACAGGCGCTTGCGCAGCTGGTTGAATTCCAAGGAATCGAACAGTTCCTCCACAGCGTCCCGGTCCGGGGCCTGCAGTACTGTCTGCTCCAGCGGAACCGGCAGCTCCATGTCGCGCAGGAGGTGGTTCAGGCGGCGGTTGCGCTTGACGTCGTCAACGTGCGCGCGCAGGGACTCGCCCACCTTGCCGCCAATGGCGTCCAGGTTCGCCAGGATGCCCTCGAGGCCGCCGTACTGGTTGATCCACTTGGCAGCCGTCTTGGGCCCCACGCCGGGCACACCGGGAAGGTTGTCGGCGGTTTCACCCACCAGCGCTGCCAGGTCCGAATAGCGGTTGGGCGGCACAAAGTATTTGGCCTCCACGGATGCGGCATCCATGGGCGGGATCGCGGAGATGCCCTTGGTGGGGTAAAGCACCGAAACCTTGTCGGTGATGAGCTGGAAGGCGTCGCGGTCCCCCGAAACCACCAACACGTCCCAGCCGGCGGCCTCGCCCTGGGCGGCCAGCGTGGCGATGATGTCATCGGCTTCGAAGCCGTCCACCGAAATCGTGGGAATGTTCATGGCGGCCATGACCTTGATGATCAAATCAATCTGGCCGTAGAACTCCTCGGGCGTCTTGTTGCGCCCGCCCTTGTATTCCGTGTACTCCAGTGAGCGGAAGGTGGGCGTATCCAGGTCGAACGCCACCACCACGTGGGACGGCTTGCGTTCCTTGATCATGGTCAGCAGCATGGCCGTAAAGCCGTGCACGGCGTTGGTGTGCTGGCCTGACTGCGTCACAAACTTATCCACGGGCATGGCGTAAAAAGCCCTGAAAGCCATGGAGTGGCCGTCAATGACCAGGAGGCGCGGCGTTGCGTCATCCGAGCGTCCAGATTCGGGGGTGGTTGGTGCGTTGGACTGGGGGGCCGTTTTGGCAGATTCACTCACAAGTGCCAGCCTAGTCATCATGAGCAAAAATTTCACACCGCATCCCCTGGCCGATGAACTATTGGCCGCAGGGGTCCCCGAGGAAATTCACCCGATGCTGGGCCACCATGGTGTGGGCACGCTGGTGGGCAGGATGGGCATCGTGTTCACCCACATGTCCGTGGAGTCCATGGTTGCCACCATGCCGGTGGACGGCAACACGCAGGTGACGGGGTTGCTGCACGGCGGCGCACACGTGGTTCTGGCCGAGACGCTGGGCTCCTTCGCCGCCGCTTTCCACGCCGGCCCCGGCAGCAAGGTGGTGGGCATTGAGATCAATGCCACACACCACAGGGGCGTCGCCGCGGGACTGGTCACGGGCACCGCAACACCCATTCACCTGGGCCGCACGTTGGCCACCCACGAGGTGGTCATGACCGATGAGCAGGGCCGCCGGCTTTCAACCTGCCGCATCACCAACATGATCCTGAGTGTGTAACCCACCCCGTTAACGTACGACGCCGGCCACTGACCATCCGTTTGAAGCGGAAGGTCAGTGGCCGGCGTCGTACGTTAAAACGGTGCTTAGAACAAGTGGTCCATGAGGGCAAAGAACGGCTCGTTCAGGTGCGGCACGATCAAGACGATGCCCATGACCACGGCCAGGACGCAGAAACCGAAGCACACGTAGGAGCCCCATTTGGCGGCCTGGTTGACGTGTTGCGCGTCATCGCCGCTCACGGCTGTGAGGCGCACACCCAGTGAGTACATGACAACCACGAACCCGGCACCCACCAGGGTGGTCAGGGCTACTGAGACAAATCCGAACCAGTCGATCATGGCTTCTCCTTCGTGGCGGCTGTCTCTTCGTCAACGGCAGTAGCGGCAGGAACCCCAGGCGCGGCGGCAGCTGCGGGAACCGGCGGAGCCTTCTCCTTAGGCTTGGGAGCGGCAACAGCCTTGGCCTTGGCCTTGGGCGGCTCGGCAGCCTTGGTCATGGCCTTCAAGACGGCGGTGTCGGCCCGGTCCAGTGCGGCCTGGGCCGTGGCGCGGATGGCCGCAGCCTCAGCGGCACGCTTGGCGGCCTTCTCGGCAGTCTTCTCAGCGGCACGGGCCTTGGCGGCCAGACGCTCGCGTTCCTTCTTGCTCGGAATGTGCAGGGCCTCGCCCACAGCATCCACGTCACTGATTGCGTTGCTGTGGTCAACGGTTTCGCGCTGGGACAGGACAAACATGATCAGGATGGCACTCAAGCCCAGGACGGCAACTATCACGATGCCAACAGTTCCTGTGCGGATCAGCAAGGCAGCCAGGCCGCCCACAAACGCGGCGGCGGGCAGGGTCAAGAGCCAGGTGATGCCGATCTTGCCAATGGCACCCCAGCGGACGGTTGCACCCTTGCGGCCCAGGCCCGAACCAATCACGGAGCCGGAGGCAACGTGCGTGGTGGAGAGCGCAAAGCCCAAGTGGCTGGAGGCCAAAATGGCTGCCGCCGTGCTGGTTTCAGCCGCGAAACCCTGGGCGGGCTTCACATCTGTCAGGCCGGAGCCCAGGGTGCGGATGATGCGCCAGCCACCGGCATAGGTGCCGGCCGCGATGGCGATGGCACAGGTGGCGATGACCCAGAAGTGCGGACCAGTCCCGGCCTGCTGCAGACCCGAGGCGACCAGGACCAAGGTGATGACACCCATGGTCTTCTGGGCGTCATTGGTGCCGTGGGCAAGGGCCACCAGCGAGGAACTGAAGACCTGGCCGCGGCGGAAACCGCCGCGCTTCTGCGTGAGTTTGTCACCGGAGTCCGGGTCCGAACGCTTGGTGATGGAGTACGCGAGCTTGGTGCAGATGAAGGCGACCAGACCGGCAATGGTGGGGGCCAACAGTGCCGGCAGCAGCACCTTGGAGACAACCACCATGAAGTTCACCGCCCCGAATGACCAGGTGCCCACAATGGCTGCACCGATCAAGCCACCGAAGAGGGCGTGCGATGAGCTGGAGGGCAGGCCCAGGAGCCAGGTGAACAGATTCCACAACACGGCACCCATCAAACCGGCAAAGATCATCTCGGGGGTGATCGAAACACCGTTGGGTCCGCCCTCATTGATGATGCCGCCGGAGATGGTCTTGGCCACCTCCGTGGAGAGAAAAGCTCCCACAAGGTTAAGAATCGCGGCCAGTGCTACGGCCGTCTTGGGCTTAATGGCGCCTGTGGCAATGGGTGTGGCCATTGCGTTGGCGGTGTCGTGAAAGCCGTTCGTAAAATCAAAGAAAAGGGCTAGTGCTATGACAAGCACAACCATGAAGGTGAGATCCACCCGCGGTCCAATCTAAAGAGGGCAATTGCGGACTGAAAAAGTCTAATAGGAAAAGCAGCACGCAGCGGCCGCGGAGCACGGACGCCCCGGGCAACATGTGTATACAACCTTATGATCGTACTGCGATTTTCCCGGAGCAAACACTTATTTCTCCGCTGCTCTCTTTCGCCAGCAGGGCAGGAACAGTGTGACGCCCGGGTGTCCGGCGCTAGGCTGGGGACCACGGCCACCCGTTCGGCGCAGTGATGGAACACACGAAAAAGGAAACCTCCCATGAGTAACTTGGAAGTGGCACCGCCGGAGCTGACCTGCCCCAGTATTCCGGGCACCGTGGCGGTTTTGGTGCCCCGCGGGGTGCCCCTGGGTGGCCCCCGCGCCATGCCTGTGCGCCGGACTCTCCCCCAACGTGAGCGGTCCCTCATCGGGGCATGGTGCTTCCTGGATCACTACGGCCCGGACAATGTTGCATCCACAGGCGGCATGGCCGTTCCCCCGCATCCACACACGGGCCTGCAGACGGTCAGCTGGCTGTTCACCGGCGAGATCGAGCACGCCGATAGTGCTGGATATCACGCCATCGTCCGGCCCGGTGAGCTGAATCTAATGACGGCCGGGCGGGGCATCAGCCACTCCGAGTACTCCACACCGGCCACCACCACCCTGCACGGCGCGCAGCTGTGGGTGGCGCTGCCGGAGCACGCACGTTTCACGGATCCAGGATTTGAGCACTACGCCCCTGAAGCTGTGGCCCTGCCCGCGGCCATGGTGCGGGTCTTCCTGGGTTCGCTCGCCGGGCAGACTTCCCCCGTGGCGACCTTCACGCCGCTGCTGGGTGCTGAAATACTGCTCGACGCCGGCGCCGCCCTCACCTTGAACGTGCGCGAAGACTTTGAGCACGGCATTCTGGTGGATCAAGGGGCGCTCAGCGTTTCCGGGACGCCCCTGACCTATGCCGAGCTGGGCTATGTTGGCCCGGGACATGCGGAGCTGACCCTGGTGGCCGGACCGGATCCCGTACGCCTGTTGCTCATTGGCGGGCCGCCGCTGGGCGAATCCATTGTCATGTGGTGGAACTTTGTGGGCCGCACGCACGAGGAGATACTCGCGTTCAGGCGGGCGTGGCAGAACGAAATTGGGGCGGACGGCGCTGGAGTGGCGCAGGCTTCAGCTGAGCAAGCTGGCACTGACGACGCCGGAACCCGCTTTGGCCTGCCGCCCCACCCCACCGACGCACCCCTGCCCGCTCCCGTGCTGCCAGCCGTGAGACTTCGCCCCCGCAGCAACCCGAGCTGAGGAAGCGGCCGCCCCGTGGAGCGACTGACCACGCGGTCAGTGCGCAGATAACGCCCTCAAAAAGCATCTTGAGGGCGTTATCTGCGCACTCGCGGTAGGGAGTGCGTCAGGGTGAATCAAATCTAGCCCTTGCGGAGGTTTTCGCGCACCATGGGGGCCACCTTCGTGGCGTAGAGCTCGATGCTCTTCATCATGGCCTGGTGCGGCAGTGTGCCGTGGCTGTACTTCAGGTCAAACCGTGACAGGCCCAGCGCCTTGGCCACCGTGGTGATCTTGGCGGCCACAGTTTCCGGGGAACCCACCATCAGGGCGCCGCGCGGACCGGCCGTCGCCTCAAATTCGGCGCGGGTGATGGGCGGCCAGCCGCGGTCGCGGCCAATGCGGTTGTGCATGGCCTCGTAGTGCGGCCACAGCTCATCCTTGGCCTGCTGGTCGGTGTCGGCAATGTGGCCCGGCGAGTGGACGCCGATGGGCTGCTCCGGCTGGCCAAATTCCTTCAGGGCCCTGTGGTAGAGCTCGGCAAACGGGGCAAACTGCTGCGGTTCCCCGCCAATGATGGCCAACATCAACGGCATGCCGTAGTGGGCCGCCCGGACCACCGACTGTGGGCTGCCACCCACGGCAACCCAGGTCTTCAGCGTGCCCGATTCGGTGTGCGGGTACACCATCTGATCAGTCAGGGCCGGGCGCGTGTTGCCGCTCCAATTTACCGGACCCTGCTTGCGCACCTCATTGAACAGTTCGAGCTTCTCCTCAAAGAGTTCCTCATACTTTTCCAGGTCGAACCCAAAGAGCGGGAACGATTCCGTAAACGACCCACGGCCCAGGATGACCTCCGCGCGGCCGTTGGAGACGGCGTCGAGCGTGGAAAAGCGCTGGAATACGCGGATGGGATCATCGGAGCTGAGTACAGTCACGGCCGAGCCCAGGCGAATCCGCTCAGTCTTCCCAGCGATGGCGGCCAGCACCATGTCCGGGGCAGAGACGGCAAAATCGTCGCGGTGGTGCTCCCCCACGCCAAAGTAGTCCAGACCCAGCGTGTCGGCCAGCACAGCCTGCTCGACGACGTCACGAATCACCTGTGCCGCCTGCTGGGGAACGCCGTGCTCATCCACTGTGATGTCACCAAAGGTGTCTAGGCCCAGCTCGATGGTTCCGTTTGTCATGGGAGTACCGTCCATCTCTCTCGAAAAGTCCGGGACATCAGGCACCCCGGCATTGAATATGCGTTTGCATCTACTTTCAAAACCGGGTGCCGGTGAATTCTATTCCCGCGCGGCTACTGGGTGAGCTGGGCTGCCTTGCTGCGGTAGACGGCCAGGAAGGAGGAGATGCGCCGCACGGCCTCTTCAATGTCGCCCACGGAGGGCAGGATGACAAAGCGGAAGTGGTCCGGTGTTGGCCAGTGGAAGGCTGTGCCGTGGCTGACCAGGATCTTCTGGTCCTGCAGGAGATCGATCACGAACTTTTCATCGGATTCGATGGGGTACATGGCCGGATCCAGCTTCACGAACAGGTACATGGCACCCGCCGCCGGCACGCAGGACACCCCGGGCAGGGCGTTGAGGAGCTTGGCGGCGAGGTCGCGCTGCTCGCGCAGCCGTCCGCCGGGCTTGGTGAGGTCGTTGATGCTTTGGTAGCCGCCCAGGGATGTTTGGATGGCGTGCTGGGCCGGAACGTTAGCGCACAGACGCAATGAGGCCAGCAGTTCCAGGGACTCCTTGAACCCTGCCATGGCGGCACGGGGACCGGACAGTGCCACCCAGCCAGCACGGTAGCCGGGCATCCGGTACGCCTTGGACAGGCCGCTGAAGGTGAGCGTGCAGACGTCCTTGGACATGGCGGCCATGTGGATGTGGGTGCGGCCGTCGTACAGGATCTTCTCGTAGATCTCATCCGAGAAAATCACCAGATCATGCTTGCGGGCCAGCTCTATAAAAGCCTCCAGAATGTGGTGTGGGTACACAGCCCCCGTGGGGTTATTCGGGTTGATGATGACGATGGCGCGGGTCTTGGGCGTGATCTTGGCCTCGACGTCGGCCATGTCCGGCCACCACTCGTTGTCCTCATCGCACAGGTAGTGCACGGGGACGCCGCCGGTGAGCGTGACCGAGGCCGTCCACAGGGGATAGTCGGGTGCGGGGATGAGGACCTCGTCACCGTTCTCCAGGAACGCCTGCAGCGTCATGGAAATGAGTTCGCTGACGCCGTTGCCCACAAAAATGTCATCCACCCCAATGGTCATCAAACCCTTGGTTTGGTAGTACTGGGAGATGGCCGTACGCGCGGAGAAGATGCCTTTGGAATCACTGTAACCCTGGGCGCCGCGCAGGTGGTGAATCATGTCCACCACAATGGATTCCGGCGCCTCCAGGCCAAAGGGTGCCGTGTCGCCAAGGTTCATGCGCAGGATGCGGTGCCCCTCCGCCTCCATCTTCTGGGCGGCGTGCAGGATGGGCCCGCGAAGTTCGTAGCGAACGTTGGCCAATTTGGAAGAAAATTGCATATTGCGCATGCATTCCATCTTCACACAATGCTGGGGACATGCTGTGGATTTGTCCAAATATCGGGCATGCACCCTGCGTGGGCTGCGGCTGGGCGGGCCGCCTTGCGCACCAATGCTGACCTTGGCGCCGAGATGCATGGTTACCCGCGGCATCTTGCGGCTAAGGTCAGCAGTCGATGCCTGCCACCATCCGCAACGGAACCATTGCGCCTGGCTCCGGCGCAACGCGGCACCCACAAAGCCTGGGGCTCCAACCATTGCTTGTTCGCAGCAAATGCGGCAGTGTCTGCCCTGCCGGTGAACGGTTCACTAGCATTGCGCTGTGCGCGCCGGATCTCCAGTTCTGGGAGGACGAATGTTTGTCGGTGAAACACCACCGCAGGGCGCAGGGCCCTGGGGCAGCAAGTGGGTGGTTGATCACGGTCGCGTCGTTTATCTTCAGGCCGTCTCCGGCATCGGCCGTGGACGGGGCATGCTTTTCGTCCTGGTCCACGCAGACGGTACTCTCCCCTTGGAAACCGTCTGGGAGTCGGGGCTCAAGAACCCCGTTACCCGGGAACCGTACTTCGTGATGCGGTTCTCCTTATTTGGAATAGGCGAGAAAGCACACCAAAACCATGGAATCTGGCCCTTCGCATTCATGGACGAGTCTGAGGAAAACACTTGATGCGCACCGCGGCCGAGGCACTGCTCGTCTATGGACTGTCCTACGACGGGCTCAGCTACAAGGACGGCTACACCTCGTTGCACCCGGCCTAGAGCGTGGGCAGCAGCTGCTCCTTGACTTGCTTGCGCAGGATCTTGCCCAACATGGAGCGCGGCATGTCAGCAACGGCCACAATCCGCACGGGCACCTTGTAGCCGGCCATGCGCTCCCGGCAATACGCCCGCAAAGCGTCCTCATCGAGTTCTGTCCCGGGCTCCAGGACGACGGCGGCCACCACCATTTCCCCACCCCGCTCCAGCGGCTTGCCAAAGACGGCGGCGTCGGCCACGCCGTCGTGCTGGCGCAGAACCGCCTCCACCTCGGACGGGGAAACGTTGAAGCCGCCCGTGATGACCAGTTCCTTCATCCTGTCCACGATGGTGGTGAAACCGTCGGCGTCCACCGTGACGATGTCGCCCGTGCGCAACCAACCGTCGGCCGTGAGCACCTTGGCCGTTTCCTCGGGATTGTTCCAATAGCCCTGGAACACTTGCGGGCCCTTCAGGAGCAGTTCCCCGCGCTCGCCCTGGGCCACGTCAACGCTGGGATCGTCCACGTGGGCCACCCTCATCAGCGTGGAGGGGAACGGAACACCGATGGTGCCATTGCGACGCGTGGGGTGGAACGGGTTGCCCAGTGCCACGGGTGAGGATTCGGTCATGCCATAGCCCTCCACCAGCAGGCCGCCGGAGACAGATTCCCACAGCTCCACCACATGGTCAGGCAGGTTCATGGCGCCGGAGATGCAGTACTTGCACGAACGCAGGGAGACCCCCTTTTCCCTGGCTGCAAGGGCAGTGCGCTCGTAGATGGGCGGCACGGCGCAGTACACGGTGGCCGGTGACTTCTTCATGGCGGCCAGCACCAGCTCGGTGTCGAATTTGGGGAACAGCACCAGCAAGCCCTGCTTGCGGATGCCGAAGGTGAGGTACAGGGTCATGCCGAAGGCGTGGAACATGGGCAAGATGGCGTAGAGAATTTCCTTGCGCTCCTGCGCGCCGTGCATCCACGCCTCACCCTGCAGGGCATTGGCGTAAAGGTTGGCGTGGGTCAGCATGGCGCCCTTGGGATTTCCCGTAGTGCCGGAGGTGTAGCCGATCACCGCCAGGTCCTGCACATCGGGGCGCGGGTGGGCGGGGCTGATCCTGTCGTGGGACAGCAAATCCTTCCAGGCGATGGTGCCCGGCGCAGGGGCGCTGAGTGCTGCCCGCGTCTCCCGGAGCTTTTTCAGCGGCAAACCAAGGGCCAGGCGCTTGGCGGCCGGGAACGCGTCCAAGAGGTTGACCGCCACAATGTGGTCGACCTTCACATCGACGGGAAACTCCTGGACGGCTGCCACGGCCTTGTCCCAGACGATGACAACGCGGGCCTGGTGGTCCTCGAAATGGTGCCGGAGCTCGCGTGAGGTGTACAGCGGGTTGTGTTCCACCACCACGGCCCCCAGGCGCAGGATGGCGTAAAACGCAATCACATGCTGCGGGCAGTTGGGCAGGATGAGGGCCACCCTGTCACCCGCCTTGACGCCCAGGCAGCGCAAACCCTCGGCTGCCTGTTCCACCTGCTCCCCCAATGCGCGGTAGCTGGTCCGGCGGCCAAAGAACTCCATGGCCGGGCTCTCCCCGGCTTCGGCGACCGAGTGCTCAAACATGGCCACCAAAGAATCAGTAGGCAGCTCAATCTCTGCCGGGACTCCGGGTTGGTAGTTCTTCACCCACGGCTGGGTTGGAATGTTCTGCGCTTCGGTGGTGGACTGCTCAATGTTCGCCATGCCACCATTTTGCCGCCAACGGCACAAGGGTGTCGAATGCCGATGGTGAGGCAGCGGCGAACGGGAGATGGCAGCGCCAGGCGGGGTGTCCGGCGTCGACCGTCAGGGGAAAAATACGCTAAATCAAGCCATTTTTGGGCTGTCGGGTTTCTCACAATAAAAAGATTCTGCGCTCCCTTAGCACACCCCCGGGAGCCCATGGACCGGCGATGATTGCTAAGCTAAGAGGTCGGACATGGCCCCCAATGCTGGGCAGCTGCCGCCAACACTCTCATTCTTCAAAGGAGAACAACGCCTCAATGACATCCGTGGCCACTGAATCACTGCGTGACCAGCTCTGGAATCGCCGTTACGACGAGAACATTGCACCCATCACCGAGCTCTGCGACACCCTGGCGGAAGCCCGGCCCGAGCAGCAGGTGGCCTATGTGGACCCCGTTCACGATGTCGACGAGTGCAAGATCATCAGCTTGTTCTCCAACGTTGGCGAGATGGACAGCTCAGGTTTCATCACCGCAGGCGACGAGCAGGCAGCCACCCGCCTGCTGGGCATCCACTGGCAGATCGGCCTGCGGCCCAGCTTGGTCATGCCGTGGAATGTGCACCCCTGGTTCACCCCGGGCGAGCCCAACGGCCGCCTCACGGCACCGCAGATCGAGCAGGGCCTGCGCCCGCTGGTGAAGTTCATGACGCTGGTCCCTCGCGCATCGGCCCTGGTGGCCCACGGTACTGAGGCGCACCGCCTGGCCGACCAGCTCCTGAAGGCCCAGGGCCCCATGCTGTACAAGCGCGGCTTCGGCATTTACAAGGTCCGTTCACTCTCGGGCCGCAGCTTTGCCGGTTCGCCCGAGCGCCAGGAGCAGTGGCTGCTGGAATCGGCCAAGGCCTACGCCGAGTCCATGACCCGCAACGGCATCCCCGTCAAGGGCCGCTAGTTTTTCCAACTGACCCGCAGAAAACGGCGAAAAATCGATCAAAATCGCGATTTTTCGGCGTTTTCTGCGGGTCAGTTTGGTTTTAAGGATTCGGCGGCGGGCACCTGCCACTCCTGTGGAACCTGTCTCTGCGGTAGGCTCGGCCCATGAGTGACTGCGCCACGCAGCGGGGAATTCGGAACCGGCAGTCGAGGATTCGCACTGTCGCGGCTGCCTGTGTGACGGCGGCCCTGGCCCTGGCCGCGTGCACGCCCGGCTCCACTAGCCCCAGTTCTACGCCGCTGCAGAGCGGTTCGGCCGCGGCACCCGGCAACACGCGTGATGTGGTGAGTGGACTCAACGCCCCCTGGTCAATGGTGATGTTGGGCGAGGACTCCCTTGTACTCAGCGAACGGGACACGGGGCAGATCCTTGAAGTGTCGGCGCAGGGGTCTCAACGGGTCATCGGCGTGGTCCCCGGAGTTGTCCATTCCGGCGAAGGTGGTCTGCTGGGCCTGGCTGTGCGGCCGGGCGGTTGTGATGGGAAACCAGTGCCGGATCCGGTCACGGGCTGCGCGGAGCTCTACGCCTACTTCACCGCAGAAAGCGACAACCGGATTGTCCGCATGCCACTGCAAGGTGCGGCCGGAGCCCGGACCTTGGGCGCCCCCACAGTCATCCTTGAGGGTATTGCCAAAGCGGGCAACCACAATGGCGGCCGCTTGGCGTTCGGCCCCGATGGGATGCTGTACGCAACCTCCGGCGACGCAGGGAACCGAAATGCGGCCCAAGATCCCAACTCCCTGTCGGGAAAGATCCTTCGTCTAACTCCCGACGGCGAAATACCCGCCGACAACCCCTTCCCGGGGAGCCCCGTTTGGTCGTTGGGGCACAGGAACCCGCAAGGCATTGCCTGGGATGGGCAGGGCAGGATGTGGGCTTCAGAATTTGGCCAAAATACATGGGATGAGCTCAACGAGATCACAGCCGGGGCGAACTACGGTTGGCCGCTGGTGGAAGGCACGGGCAATGACGCCCGCTTTGTGAATCCGGTCCTCCAGTGGAACACCGATGAGGCAAGTCCCAGTGGGATCGCGATCGACGGGACCACTCTCTACATGGCTGCCCTGCGCGGGCAGCGACTCTGGGTTATTGACGTGGCCCAGACGCCCCGGGCCGAGTCCCGTTTGGTGGGAGAACTGGGCAGGCTCCGCGATGTGGCATTGACCAGCGACGGCCGCCTGTACGTTCTCACGAACAACACAGACGGCCGCGGCAGCCCAAAAAAGGGTGAC
This sequence comes from Arthrobacter sp. HLT1-20, assembly GCF_054510895.1. Taxonomy (NCBI): domain Bacteria; kingdom Bacillati; phylum Actinomycetota; class Actinomycetes; order Micrococcales; family Micrococcaceae; genus Arthrobacter; species Arthrobacter sp. HLT1-20. The sequence goes on from NZ_JBTNDR010000039.1 coordinate 16,201, forward strand.
GACAGGATCGTGGCAGTGCCGAGGTAGCCAGCCGGCTATGCGTTGACGGATGCCAGGTGCGGGGCCACCAGTTCGGCGTACCGGGCTTTGACGGTGTCGATGACCTTGGCGTACGGCTGGTCCCAGATGTCCTCATTGAAGATTTCCACCTCAACCACACCGTCATAGCCTGCCCCGGCAACCCAGGTGCCGATCGAGGCGAAGTCAATCACGCCGTCGCCCATGAAACCGCGGGACAGCAGGGCGTCAGCGGCGATGGGAAGGTTGAAGTCGCACACCTGGTAGGAGGCAATGCGGCCCTCGGCGCCGGCGCGGGCGATCTGCTCCTGAAGGGAGGGATCCCACCAGACGTGGAAGGTGTCCACCACAACGCCCACGGCCTCCGCCGGGTGCGGGGCGGCCAAGTCCAGGGCCTGGCCCAGGGTGGAGAGCACGGCGCGGTCGGCCGCATACATGGGGTGCAACGGTTCCAGCACCAGGCGCACGCCGTGCTCCAGAGCGAAGGGCACCAGCTCGGCGAGCCGTTCGGCAACGCGGCGGCGGGCCAGCACAAGGTCCTTGCCGCCGGCCACGGCCCCAGCGGTTCCGCCACCATCGACGGCGCCGGGCGAGACGCTGAAGTCCGGCAGCCCGCCCACCACCATGATGATCTCCGTGGTCCCCAGGGCCTTGGCCTCCAAGATGGCTGCCTTGTTGTCGGCCAACGCCGCAGCCTGGCCAGCGGCGTCGGCTGCGGTCAGGAAGCCGCCGCGGCACAGGCTGGAAACTTGCAAACCGGACTCGCGCACCAGCTTAACCGCGTGTTCCAGCCCAACCTCGGCCACTTTGTCGCGCCACAGACCAATGTGAGACAGCCCAGCGGCGGCCGTCAAGGCCAGCGCCTCCGCCAGCGATGCCTTCTTGATGGTGGCCGTGTTGAGGGACAACTTTTCGAAGTTGTTCATGCGTGGACCCCTTCCAGCACTCGCGAGGCAACCCCGGCCGTGTTGAGGAAGCCAGCCATGCGCGTTGCCGCCAGTTCCGGCGCCAGCAGCAAGCCGGCCGTGTTGGCCAGGCGGAACAGTTTGACCAGATGGTTGAGATCGCGCCCGGCGTGCAGGCCACCAATCATCTGGAAGCCGGACTGGTGTCCGTTGAGCCAGGCCAGGAACGCAATCCCCGTCTTGTAGTAATAGGTGGGCGCCTCGAAAATGTGCAGGCCCAGATCCCGGGTGGAATCCAGGATGGCACGCGCCGCGGCGGGCCTGCCGGAATCGTACTCCTGCAGCGCCGTGGACGCAGCCGGGGCAATCGCGGCAAAAATGCCCAGCAGGGCATCCGAATGGTGCGAGCCGTCGCCGTCGATGAGCTCCGGGTAGTTGAAGTCATCGCCCGTGTACAGGCGCACGCCCCCGGGAAGGGAAGCACGCAGCGCAACTTCGTGACCGGCGTCGAGCAAGGAAACCTTCACGCCGTCAACCTTCGCCGCGTGCGTCTCAATGAGTTGCTGGAAGGTGGCCGTTGCGGCGGCGACATTGTCGCTGCCCCAGTATCCGGCCAGGGCCGGGTCAAACATGGTGCCCAGCCAGTGCAGCACCACCGGCTCCTTGACCTCGGAGAGCAGCGTGCCGTAGAGGGCCAGGTAGTCGGCGGGGCCCGAGGCGACCCTGGCCAGCGCGCGCGAGGCCATGATGATGACCTTGGCGCCGGAGGCCTCGACAACAGCGATCTGTTCGCGGTAGGCGGCCAGCACTGCTGCCAGTCCAGCTTCGCCGGGTTCGACGTCGGCCGGGTCCAGCTGGTCTGTGCCGGCACCGCATGCGAGCAGCTCGCGCACGGTCCGTTCCGGGGTGGCAATGAGCGCGGCCTCGGCGGCGCTGCGCTGGATGAGCTGCTGCGTGGCGGACCAGTCCAGGCCCATGCCGCGCTGTGCGGTGTCCATGGCGTCGGCAATGCCCACGCCCCAGCTCCACAGTTCGCGGCGGAAGGCCAGGGTGGCGTCCCAGTCAATGTCCGCCGGGGCGCCGGGAACGTTGTTGCCCAGCACCTTGGGGGTGACGTGGGCCGCCGCGTAAACCTTGCGCGAGGTGATCAGGGCCGTGGGCTTGCGCCACGGACCGGTCGGGTTCAAGGTGAGTGCTTCCAGCTCGCCGTTCGGGAGCGGAAGTGTCAGTGAAATGGCCATGGTTACAGCTCGATTTCCGGGATGTCGAGGGTGCGGCGTTCGGCGGAGGACTGCAGGCCCAACTCGGCCAGCTGCACGCCGCGGGCTGCCGAGAGCAGGCCAAAGCGGTGTTCGCGCCCGGCGATGGCGTCGCGCAGAAACTCTTCCCACTGCAGCTTGAAGCCGTTGTCCAAGTCAGCGTTGGCGGGAACTTCGGCCCACTGAGCGCGGAACGATTCGGTGACAGGCAGATCCGGGTTCCAGACAGGCTTGGGGGTGTGGGCGCGCTGCTGGGCCACGCACTTGTTCAAACCGGCCACGGCTGACCCGTGGGTGCCGTCGATCTGGAATTCCACGAGCTCGTCACGGTAGACGCGCACGGCCCAGGAGGAGTTGATCTGGCCGATCACCTGATCTCCGGACGGGGTTTCGAGTTCGAAGATGCCGTAGGCGGCGTCGTCGGCCGTTGCCACGTATTCGTTGCCCTGCTCGTCCCAGCGGGCCGGGATGTGCGTGGCGGTCTTGGCGTTGACGGATTTGACCTTGCCGATGATGCCTTCGAGGACGTAGTTCCAGTGGCAGAACATATCCGTGGTCATGCCGCCGCCGTCTTCCTTGCGGTAGTTCCATGAGGGGCGCTGGGCTACCTGGTGCTCACCCTCGAAAACCCAGTAACCAAATTCGCCGCGGATGGAGAGGATGCGGCCAAAGAACCCTTCATCCACCAGTCGGCGGAGCTTGACAAGGCCCGGCAGGTACAGCTTGTCGTGCACAACGCCAGCGGTGATGCCGGCTTCCTGGCCAAGGCGGGCCAGCTCGATGGCCTCTTCGAGGGTCTCCGCCGTGGGCTTCTCGGTGAAGATGTGCTTCCCGTTGGCCATGGCCTTCTTCAGCGTGGCAGCGCGCAGGCTGGTCATGGAGGCGTCAAACACAACATCGACCGTGGGGTCGGCGATGACGGCGTCCAGGTCCGTGGACCAGTGCTCAACGTTGTGCAGTTCGGCAAGCTCGCGCACCTTGGCCTCGTTGCGGCCAATCAGGATCGGTTCGATGGCAACCTTGGTGCCGTCTTCCAGGATCAGGCCGGAATCGCGCAGCGGCAGGATGGAGCGCAGCAGATGCTGGCGGTAGCCCATGCGCCCGGTGATGCCGTTCATGGCGATGCGGATCACGGCCGGCTTGGCCGCAGTGCTGGCTGTGGGTGCGGCGTCAGCGGCGGTTTGCTCTGTGGTGGATGTCAAAGTCACTGTCTTCTCCTGGGAAATTGGTGGTGGGCGTCTACCGGCGGTACCGGCGTGGCATCAATATTGGAAAGCGCTTTCCAATATATGCTGAAGCTATCGCCGGGTCAATAGCATTTTTGAAACCGGAAATTTTCTTCATGACAAGGACCCCTCACGTGCCCGTCAAACTAACCGAAGTGGCCCGGCACGCCGGCGTGTCGCTGGCAACTGCCTCCCGGGTCCTCAACGGATCGAGCCGGACACCCGCTGCCGGGATTGCCGAACGCGTGAGGTCTGCTGCCGAGGAGCTGGGGTACGTGGCCAACGCCCAAGCCCAGGCACTGGCCCGTTCCACCACGGGGTTGGTGGGCCTGGTGGTCCACGACATTGCCGACCCCTATTTTTCCGCCATAGCCCATGGCGTGCAGCAGGCCGCGCTGGAAACGCACCATCAGGTGTTGCTGGCCGGAACGGACATTGTTGGCGAGGGCGGCTCCCTCGGCGACGCCGAGCTTGCGGCCGTCAACGCGTTTATCTCCTACCGTACGGATGCCATCATTTTGGCGGCGTCACGACTCTTGGCTGAAGATCCCCGCCTGTCCAAGGCGCTATCGCAGTACATCAACAATGGCGGACGTGTGGTGACCTTGGGGCCCTCCGCCATTCCGGCGGCGCGCGTGTTGACCGTTGACAACCGCGAGGGGGCCACCGCTTTGGTGGCGGCACTGGCGGCGCAGGGCATCAAGCGCTTTGTCATCTTGGCGGGACCCCATGACCGCAACACGGCCAGGGTGCGTGTGGAGGGCTTCCGGCAGGGCTTGGCCGGGGCAGGCCTTGAGCCGCTCGCGGAATTCCACGGCGAGTTCACCAGCAAGGGCGGCTACGACGCAACCCTGCAATATCTGGATTCCCTCGGTGACACGGCACAGGCGCGCTCCTTGGTGCAGGACGACGCCGGTTCCCCTGTCTGTATTTTGGCCGCCAATGACGTCATGGCACTGGGTGCCATGACCGCCTTGCGGTCCCGGGGATTCGCCATTCCGGCAGACATTCAGGTGGCGGGATTCGATGACATTCCCACGCTCCGTGATCACTCCCCCGGCCTCTCGACCTACCGCCTTCCCCTGGAAGACATAGGCAAACTGGCTGCCGAGATGGCACTGAACCCGGCGGGCAAGCAATCGGGCAGCGTCACCGGAGACGTGGTGCTGCGCGAAAGCGCCGGGCAGCCTGGAAACGGACGGTTTGGTGTCATTTGACGCCCCCGTGGGGCATAATCACAGCATGACCACTGATGAGCGTCCCGGCGAGAACATGTCCACCGATGAAGCATGGAAATTTCTGGCGAACACCAGCTTCGGCAGGCTTGCGCTGAGCGTGGATAACAAGCCCGATATCTTCCCCATCAATTTCCTGGCCCACCAGCAGAAACTGTTGATGCGCACCAACCCGGGAACCAAATTGGCTGAATTGACAGTCAATGACCAGGTGGCCTTCGAGATCGACGGACTCGCCGAGGATCAGGCGTGGAGCGTTGTACTCAAGGGAACTGCGCGGGTGCTGGAATCGCAAACCGAGATCGACGCCGTCATGGACCTGCCCCTAACGCCCTGGCTGCAAACCCTCAAGTACACGTTTGTGGAGATCACGCCCAGCAGTGTGCGTGGGATCCGTTTCCACCTGGGGTCGGAGCCCGAGCGCTACTAGTTCGGCAATCCTGCCAGCAGCTCTTGCATGGGGGCTAGCTCAGAATGCTCACCGGCCACAAAAGTGCCGCCGTCGTCCCTGAGAAACGGGAACAACGGCGGCACAAGAGGCACCTACCACTGATGGGCCACATCCAGCACTATCCGGGTCGTGTTCCCTGGGCCGTTCAGGAAGAATACCCTGAACGGCAGCCTGGCCCTCACACCCACACCGATGTGGGTGTAGCCTTCGTAGCTGCCCGCCATGGCCACCTGACGGAAGGTGGCAAACCCGGCGGTGTTTACCAGCTCGTTCCGGTTGGCCGGAGTGTAGGTCGGCAATCCAGTGTTCTGGTCGTAAGCCGGGGCCAGCACAACAACGTGCAGATCTGCACCACCTCGGAGCGGCACCGGAAGACCGCTGCCGGGCCCGGAAACCGATGGAACGTACTGCACACTGAAGCCGTTGGCGTGGCCGCGAAGGTCAACGACCATGCGGTCAAAGCAGGCGTGCCGGCCGGCACGAACATTGGTGACAGCAGCACCGGTAAGGCTGCCAGAGGCTTTCGCCAGCGACCCCCACGTGATGCCGCAATACGGTGTTGAGGCCGCCTGGGCAGGGGCCGGAGCAACCACAACAAACGCCAGGAGCAACCCCACAATTGCCAACCAGGACTTGATGATCTTCATGGGAAACACCCTCTATGGGAAATGATGGATGCCCTCTTTGTGAGGGTGATTCAACGCTATTCCCGATGATTGCCGAGCGCATCACCTGGGCCGCAATCTCCGCCAAAGCGATACTGTGGCACCCGGTGTGACCGCGGATGTTATCCGGATTTCCGTCGCCGCCTAATCGTGACCTTGGGCATTGCAGTGAATCAGTTGCGCACACGTTCCGGGGACGGGCGCCCCGCGGGGCAGAAACTCGAACTGCAGTGCCCACCCCTTGACCGGGGCGGAATCTAGGACTCCAATAGGAGTATGGCGACACGCCACGTGCGCCAGCATGGAGTGTCCGGACGGGGCCGTCGGGACCACGTTCGTCGGAGGTGCCGGCAATGATTTTCCTAGTACTTGCTCCGCTGGTCGCTCTCACCGCAGCGGTCACCGTGTGGCTGGTTCGAACCCGCGCCGCGCAGGAACATGATCCCGACGCAACGTTTTGGTATGCCTTTGCCGGCCTGTGCGTTGCGGCACCGCTCATCTTGATTCCGGCACTGGCCAGCAGGCTCACCTCGCTGGGACTCTTGGCCCTGGCCCTGGCCACCAGCTTCGCCACGCACAAGGTGGTGGCGCGGTGCCAGCTCGCCGCCGCAGCCGGGCACCGCCGCCGGCAGCTCGGCATTGCCCTGAACGAGGCCGGCCGTGAACACGATGCCCTCATGACCCGTTGGGGACACTATGAACTGGATCCGGCCGCCGCCATTGACTTCCCTGCCATGTGCGATGTCCGGGTTCCAGAGACCTCGGCACTTGCCAAGGCTTCCCGCGCTGCAGCTGCGCTTCGAACCAGTCTTGGCCTGAACGCGGCGGATGTTCCCGTGGACGACGGCGTTGCGGAGTACCAGCGGGCCGTCGCCTTGCTGGCGGAAGCCTTGGAAACGGCCGAGAAGGCGGCCAAGGGCGCCTTGGCCCGGCAGTAACTTATTGAACCACCAACACCGGGCACGGCGCATGGCTGACCACAGCATTGCTGACGGAACCTAGCAGCAGACCCAGCAGCCCGCCTTGTCCGCGTCGTCCAACAACCAGCATGCGGGCACCCTCAGACAAGGCGGCCAGCGTCTTGGCTGGGTGGCCTTGCACTAGGCGTGCCGCGACTGTGGCGGGAACGTCGTCGCCAAATGCTTGACGCAGGGCGTCATTGAGTACTTGGCGGGCGCCATCTTCAAAACTGCCGATCCCGAGCGCCTCGTACGTGGCATGCTTGGTGGGCATCTCCCACACGGCAACGGCTTCCACCACCCCACCCAGTTCGGCAGCAAGTTTGGCGCCTTCCTGCAGCGCCCTGACCGACGCGCCGGAGCCGTCAACGCCAACCACAATGCGGACCACTGATGTAGCTTCAGACACGAATTCGCTCCTTCAGGCAACGGGCCCTTCCCGTTACTTTGTATTCTTGCGTAGAAATCGTGCTGACCATAGCTGGGGCACTCACAAAGCTGGCGGGTGCTGCTACGGGGTGGGTTGGAGCGGAGCCGGCTTCGGGTCGTTGAACCCGGCCACCAAGGGTGCTGTGGTGGCGAGCATGTCCGCTGGCGGCAGGGGCAGTTCCGTTGCGGCGTAGTCGGGGTTGGCGGCTGCCGCGTTCATGACCGCCGCCCACTGGCCTCCGGCCAGATCTGCCCCGTCAACGCCAGCATAATACTTGCCGTTGATCACAATGTCTTGGTTCACAAACTCGGCCCCGTTCCCCTTGTAGCTGCCAAAGTATGAGGCGGTAACCACGCCACTGTTGCCACCAATGGTCCAGGTTTCAATGTTGCTGTCGGTTGTGCCGGTTTTGGCGAAGGAGTTGCTCTTGTCATCCAGCGGGATGTTCCAACCGGAGCCGCGCTGCAAGACGCCGCGCATCGCGTAGGTCACCCCGGCGGCGACGTCGGCGCTGATGGTTCTCTTGCAGTCCGCCGTGGGGACAGGGTATTTGGTGCCATTGGCGCCCGTGATGGACGTCAGGGCAATGGGGTTGCAGCGTGTTCCTCCGCTGGCGAAGGTGGCAAACGCCGTCGCCATGTCCAGGGGAGCCACATTCTGGGTGCCGAGCAGGTTGGCAATGCTGGAAAGGTCATAGGGTTTGTTGGTCCGCCCGTCCTTGACCCCGGCCGCCGTCGCCATTTTTTGGATATTGCAAAAGTCCAGGGCAGCGGCGGTTTGGAAGGTCACGGTGTTGATGGAGTTGTAGAGGCCCTCATAGGCGCTCATGGGGTAGTAGTGGTTGGGATCGTCATTGGGGAGCAGGACCGATCCGGGGAGAGCGGGATCATAGTCGCCTTTGGTGGGTCCGCAGGAGTTGGTCCACGGGTACCCGGAGGGGTACTCCCGCACCGCGCCGTTGATGGTGGTCATCATGGAGTGGCCGCTGTTGAGCCATTCGGCGAACACGAAGGGCTTGAAAGTTGACCCGACCGGAAATCCGCCGGCACCGTGGAGTGGCTGGCCGTTGGCGTCATTGACGGGCAGGGCGAAATTGCCCATATAGTTTCCGGGCGCCGCGGCGGGGTTGTAAACAGTGTTTTGGGCCATGGAAACGACCTTGCCCGTACCCGGCTGCACGCTGACGATCGCCGCGCCGCGTTGCAGGGGGTCGGTGGCGCTCATGGTTGCGGTGGCTTGCTCCTGGGCAACCTTTTGCAGGGCTGAATCCAAGGTGGTGCGGATGGTCAGGCCACCCTGGTAGAGCACCTTGGTCCGCTCCTCCAGAGTGGCACCGAAGGCCGGGTCGTTGAGAATAAGCTGCTGCACGTAGTCGCAAAAGTACGCGGCGGTGGCCGCGGCACAACCCTGTGAACTGGTGGTGACGTGCAGGTCAAGAGGCGCCTTGACAGCAGCGTCGTAGTCAGCCTGGCTGATCTTCTTTTGTTCCACCATCTTGGCAAGGACCGCGTTGCGCCGGGTGAGCACGTTCTCCGGCTGGGTGATGGGATCGTAGTAGGTGGGCCGGTTCACCACACCGGCCAATGCCGCGGCCTGTGGGAGGGTAAGGTCCTTGGCCGTGGTGTTGAAGTACAGTTTCGCCGCGGCCTCGATCCCGTAGGCCCCGTTGCCAAAGTAGATGATGTTCAGGTAGCCGGCCAGAATTTCATCCTTGGACATCTTCTTTTCCAGAGCAATGGCCAGCTGGATTTCCGTGACCTTGTCAGCAACGGTCTTGTCCATGCCCAGCTTGGCTTCCTCGGTCTTCCCATCCGCTACGAGCTGCTCGATCAACATGTTGTTGACGTACTGCTGGGTGATGGTTGAGGCGCCCTGGCGCCCGCCGTTGATGGTGGCGACTAGGGCCCTGACGATTCCGGTGGGATCAATCCCGCCGTGCTCGTAGAAGCGGGCGTCCTCAATGGCCACCACGCCGTCCTTGATGAAGGGTGACATGCTGGCAAATTCCACTACTTTCCTGTCCTGGGCATACAGGGTGGCGATCGTGGAACCGTCGGCGGCAAGCATGGTGGTCGCCTGCGCGGGTGCCTGAAAGTCCATGGCGCTTGGAACAGTTGTCAGGAAGTCGTTGACACCGGCCACAGCCACCTTGGCAAACGCTGCCGCGGGCACGAACATGCCGGCCACCATCACGCCGATGACGGAACTGATCAGCAGGATTCGCAAAAGTTGCGAAGAAGTAGTGGTGCTTCCAGCCTTGGCAGCAGTCGTTGAATCATGGCTTGCCTGGGGCTGCCGTGGTGATTGCTCTGCCATGGAAGTCCTTCCTCTAAAGTGCTGGTACTGCAGGACCGCGGGGCGGCCGTGGAGCATACGTCCATTTCAGCGTCCCCCCAATTGATGGGAGTTGGCTGGACGTGAATGCCGGAAAACCCCAGAATCCGGGCAACACGCTACGAGCACGTCACAGTGACTGAAGATGAATGGCCGCAGAGTGCGTGCGGGAGTCGTATGCTCATGTCATGGCAAAATTCTTCGACGTTCATCCAGACGATCCCCAGCCGCGTTCGGTCAGCCAGATCGTGGCCATCCTGCAATCCGGCGGGCTGATCGCCTACCCCACTGATTCCTGCTACGCCCTGGGTGCGCAGCTGGGCAACCGGGAGGCTTTGGATCGGATCAGGTCCATTCGCCGCCTGGACAGCAAGCACCATTTCACCCTTGTCTGCAAGGACTTTGCGCAGCTGGGGCAGTTTGTCATGGTGGACAATGACATTTTCCGCAGCATCAAGGCCGTCACGCCTGGGCCGTACACCTTCATCCTGCCCGCCACCAAAGAGGTGCCCAAGCGGCTGGCCCACCCGAAAAAGAAGACGGTGGGTGTCCGCATCCCAGACAGCCGCCTGATCCAGGCCATTTTGGCGGAGTTGGGCGAACCCATGCTTTCCAGCACCCTGTTGCTGCCGGACGAGGAGGAGCCGCTGACTCAAGGCTGGGAGATCAAGGAGGCGTTGGACCACGTGGTGGATGCCGTGATCGACGCCGGTGATGTTGGCGCCGAGCCAACAACGGTTGTTGACTTCTCCAGCGGTTCCGCCGAGGTTGTCAGGCGCGGCATGGGGGATCCCAGCCGTTTCGAGTAGGCCCGGACAATGCGCGAACGTGGGCCCTGGCACTGAACATGCGCCGGACCCCTCTAGACCTTCTTCGAAGATGTGGCTACCGTGAGAGCAGATCGGGCGCGTTCCGGTTCTGCGAAACAAGGAAATAGTTAACCAGAGCGTTGATACTAAGGAGTTTCACATGGTTGTTAAGAGGACAGCTCACGCGGGATATACGGTTCCTGGTTTGTCACTTCAGGACGGCCACAAAGTGGGCTCATTGCTCCAATCAAGGCTCCATGCGCTCAACGACCTCCAACTCACGCTCAAGCACGCACATTGGAATGTTGTGGGCAGGGACTTCATCAGCGTGCACGAGATGCTTGACCCGCAAATTGACCTGGTCCGTGCAATGGTGGATGAGACTGCCGAACGCATAGCCACCCTGGGTGTCTCCCCCAACGGCCTGCCCGGTGCCCTGGTCAACGCCAGGTCCTGGGATGACTACGCCATTGGGCGGGCAGGCACGTCGGCACACCTGGCAGCCCTCGATGTGGTGTACAAAGGCTTCCTCTCCAGCCACCGCAAGACCCTGGCCGAGGTGGCCGAGCTGGATCCGATCACCGAGGACCTGCTCATTGGCCAGTGCGCCAAGCTGGAGCTGTTCCAGTGGTTCATGCGTGCCCACCTCGAGGACGACGACGGCGATCTCCTCACCGCGGGCGCCAAGACTGAACGCTCGGCCGCCAACAAGGCAAAGTAAAAGCGGCTGTGACGGACCCCGGAACGGCATTCAGCTACCCCAAAACGGCCACTTACCCCAAAACGGCTCTAGTTACCGGAGCAGACCGCGGCATCGGCAAGGCTATTGCCGTAGCTTTGGCGCGGGACGGCTTCGATGTTGGTTTCACCTGGCATGACGATGAGGCAGGCGCCAGGGACACCGCTGCGAGCATCGAGAGCCTGGGCCAGCGCGCAGCGTTCCTTTGGCTGGACACCGGCGACCTCCCCACGTGCGGCCCTGCCGTGGAACAGCTGGCGAATGAGCTGGGATCGTTGGGGGTGTTTGTCAACAATGTTGGTGTGGGGCTGCTGAGTTCGGTGGTGGACACCACGTATGAGGACTGGCAGCGGATTCAGGACATCAACCTCAATGGCGCCTTCCTCTGCCTGCAGGCCGCGGCGAAGCTGCTCATTGCCGGCGGCTCCGGAGGCCGGATGGTGGTGGTCACCAGCATCCACGCCCACCAGCCGCGGTTTGGCTTCGGTGCGTACTGTGCCTCCAAGTACGGCCTCAACGGGCTCGCCAAGACGCTGGCCGTGGAATTGTCCGGGCACGGGATCACCGTTAACACGGTGGCACCGGGTGAAATCGCCACCCACCTGCCCGATTCCGAGCTGCGCCACCCCCACCAAATTCCGCGCCCCGGCATTCCGCTGGGACATGCCGGGACCGCGGAGGAGGTGGCCGGCGTCGTGAGTTTCCTTGCCTCCCCCGCGGCCAGTTATGTGAGTGGTGCCAGCTGGGAGGTCGACGGCGGCATGGCCCAGGTGGGTGCCCAGGCCAGTTCACATGTGGCGAACGACGATTGGCGCCAGGCCACCAGGAAGGGCACCTCACAAGGCGATTGAGCGGCGTCTTGTCCTTTTGGCTAAACACTGGCCGGTAGCATAGCCCCGCCCCTAGCGCAGATCTAGCATGTGCAGTGTTGGATGCGTTGAACGATGTGCGTGCGGGCGGGGCTCCTGGCGGGAGAAACGGGAGGCCCGGCGGGGTGGCCTGCGAGCTGCCCCACCCACCATTTCTTCATGACGGAACCATGCACCCGGTCCGTGTTGGAGGATCGAGTGCTCACGGAGGGCACCACCATGGCCACTTTGGATATTCGTGAACTTTCGGCTAACCTCACCTCGGCGCAGGCTCGTTGGAGCCCTCGCATCACGCCCCAGTCGCTCCTGAGCGAGGAGGGCAAGAAGGCCCTGTTGGGCGTCATCTTCACCCCGGCCGACGTCGCCATGCGCGCGGCTGGCCCCCAAGCATCAGCCGGGCCGGCAGCCAGGGCGTTTGCCCAGGAGGTTGACTGGCGCAACAAGAACGGCAACCACGTCACAGCCGTGCGGGACCAGCAGTATTGCGGCTCCTGTGTGTCGTTTGCCTGCACCGCTGTGGTGGAGTCCATGGCCTCCATTGAGCACGGTCAGCTCCTTGACCTCTCGGAGGCAGATTCGCACTTCAATTCCAGCCACGGCCCGTCCTGTGGCGGCTGGAATTCCAACGCCTGCATGGCACAGCTGCAGGCCCGGGGGCAGGTCAGCGAGTCGGCGCTGCCGTACTCGAGCGCTTTTGACAGTCCGCCCGTGATCGATCCGGCCACTAATCTGTGGAAGCCGTATGTGCGCCCCACCCCCGACCGGGCCAGCACCCAGGTCAGTATCACCAGCCACGGCCTGATCGGAGACATCAACGATCGCAAGAGCTACCTGGACAGCACCGGCCCGTGCGCCGCATCCTTCGATGTCTACGACGACTTCTACAGTTACGCAACCGGCGTCTACCATCATGTGACGGGCAACTACGTTGGCGGGCACTGTGTTGAGGTGATCGGCTACTCCGAATCCGAGCAGTGCTGGCTGGTGAAGAACTCCTGGGGCACCGGGTGGGGCATGTCGGGCTACTTCAAGATCGCCTACGGGCAGTGCAACTTTGACGTGTACGCCTTCTCCACCGCCCAGGGCGTGCAGCTTCCGCCCAGCCACGGTTGGAGCGGCTGGGAGTCGCTAGGTGGAATTGTCACCTCCAAGCCCAGTGCCGTTTCCTGGGGGCCCAACAGGATCGACGCCGTGGCTCGAGGTACGGATTCCGCCATCTGGCACAGGTGGTGGGACGGCAGCGCCTGGGGAGGCTGGGAGTCCTTGGGCGGCAGCTGCCAGAGCGGCCCGGCCATCTGTTCTTGGGGATCCGGGCGGCTGGACATGTTTGTGGTGGGCACCGACCACCAGCTCTACCACAAGTGGTTCGACGGCGGTTGGAGCGGCTGGGAAGCACTCGGTGGGCTGCTGTCCTCCGACCCTGCAGCGGTTTCTTGGGGTCCGAACCGGATCGACGTCTTTGCCCGCGGCATGGACTCGGCCATGTGGCACCTCTGGTGGGACGGCAGCAGCTGGGGAGGCTGGGAGAGCTTGGGTGGGGTGTGCGACTCCGCACCGGCCGTTGCATCCTGGGGCGCCAACCGCCTGGACACCTTTGTCAAGGGCACCGACAGTCAGCTGTACCACCAGTACTGGGCAGGGGCAGGCTGGAGCGGTTGGGCACCTCTGGGCGGCTACGTTGGCGGCGACCCCTCCGCAGCCTCGTGGGGACCGGACAGGATCGACCTGTTCTACCCCGGCGTCGGCTTCAACTTGATGCACAAGTGGTGGGACGGGGCCTGGAGCGGTGAGGAAAACTTGGGCGGGCTGCTGTCCTCCGGAACCGGGGTGTCCACGTGGGCGCCCGGCCGGCTCGACACCTTTGCTGAGGGCACCGATTCCGCCATGTGGCACAAGTGGTACGCCTAGTGCCGAGCCAGACATGCTCCTGCCCTTGACATGATTCCAGCAAGGAGGAGAGTTGAGCTGTGATCACAGTCAGGGCAGGCGAGCTGTTCAGTGTTGAGTTCCCGGCCACCCCGGCCACCGGCTATCAATGGCAGGTGGCCGAGGTCCCGGCCGGGCTTGAGCTGGTGGACAGCTCCTTTGCCCCAGACGCCCCTGCCGGGGTGCTTGCACCGGTACCGTCCCCGGGAACCCAGAAATTCCACTTCATGGCCGGTGAGCCCGGGCGTCAGGAATTGCTGTTTGTGCTCAAGCGTTCCTGGGAGAGCCAGTCACTTCAGGAGCGCTCCGAGACAGTGGATGTTCTGCCGTGATTCTCACATCCTGCTTTTGACCCTCGCCGTTGCTGTTGCATTCTGTGTTCCTCCCCCCCCTGCCGTGCTTCTCACATCCTGCTTTTGACCCTCGCCGTTGCTGTTGCATTCCATGGGTCCTCGGGCCAGGGATGCTTGGGGTAGCGCCCGCGCATCTGTGCCCGGACCTGCGCGTAAGGCCCGGACCAAAACGATTGCAGGTCATCCGTCACGGCCAGCGGCGCCCGGGCGGGCGACAACAAATGGAATAGCACCCGAACCCGGCCGTTGAGCAGGTGCGGTGTTTGGGCCAGGCCAAAACACTCCTGCAATTTCACCGCCACCACGGGAGGACCGTCGCTTGCGACATCCGGGTAGTCAATCCTGATGCGTGAACCGCTGGGCACGGCTAGCGTTTCCGGCACCAGCTCCCCCATCTGTGACGCCTGTGGCCAGGGCAGGAGTCGACGCAGTGGATCCGTCAGCGACAGGGCGGAAAACGCGCGGCCGGCCGCCACGGATTCGAGTTCCGGACCCAGCCAATCCTGCAGGCGAGACAGCAGGGCGGCGTCACTGACGTCCGGCCACGGCTCCCCCACTTCCCTGTGCAGTAGGGCCAGCCTGCGCCGTAGCGCATCGGCAGGAGCGCTCCAGGACAGCAGGCCCACACCCTCGCGGGCCAGCGCGGCAGCCACGGCGTCACGCCCCTGCGCTACGGATGCCTTGACGGGTGTTGAGGAGAGCACGATGGCACCCAGCCGCCGCTCCCGGCGGGCCGTCACCTTGCCATGGGCAAACTGCGCCACCACGGAATCCTGCACCAGGTGGGCGGCCACCTGCTCGGCGCTGTGTTGATCCAAGGGAGCGGCGGCGCGGATGATCGCCCCGGTCCCCGCGGAGTCGCGGCCCTGGGCGCGAGTCACATCCGCCACGGCCAACCACTCGTGCCCAGCCAGGGCACTTCCCGACGGCAGCCCAGCCCGGGTGCCGGAAGAGAGTAGATACTGGTGGCCCGCCGCATTGGTAACCAGGCGCGCAACCCTGTCCGGGAAGGCCAGCCCCACCACAAATCCCACAACATCCGGCCCATCAATCACTGCCGCACCAGAATGGGCCTTGATTGGCGCATTCTTGCGTGCAAGCTGTTCCAAGCGGCGCACTTCCTGGCCCCAGCGGTGCGCGCCGGGGTCGCGGCCGGCACGCAATGAACTCAGCAGGGCGGTGAGATCGGCGCCCTGCGCCCTGCTGTCCCCTGCCACCACTGCAACAATCTCGGCGGCAGCCGTAGGCCCAACTACTGCGGCGCCGTCGAGCAGCGCCCTAGCAAGGCGGGGTTCGGCGGGGATGGCTGCCAGCGTTCTCCCCAGGGGTGTTGCATGGCCCCTGTCATCCAGGGCACCTAATTCAGTCAAGATCTCAACGGCTGCGTTCATGGCGGCCACCGGCGGAGCATCCGGCAGGGCCAAGCCCGCCCCGGCCGGGGAGCCCCAACAGGCCAGCAGCAGGGCGGCGGTGCTGAGGTCTGCCACGGCGATCTCCGGCATGGGGTGCGCCGGGGCTGCCGCAAACGTTTTTTGCTCGTAGCAGCGCACCACTGTGCCCGGCCCAAGACGTGCTGCGCGCCCCGCGCGCTGCTCGGCCGAAGCTCGCGAGGAGGTAACTGTCACCAGACCGGTCATGCCGCGTGCGGCATCCCGGCGCGGCTCCCGCGACAACCCCGAATCAACCACCAGGCGCACCCCGGGGACAGTCAATGAGGACTCGGCCAGGGAGGTGGAAACAATGATGCGCGGCAGCCCGCCCGGCACCCTTGCCGAAACGGCCTTGTCCTGCTCGCGTGCGGGCACCTGGCCATGCAGTTCAAGGACTTCCGTGCCGGCGCAGGCAGCCCTCAGGCGTTGGGCAATGTGGCCCACTTCCCACGCACCGGGTGCAAAGACCAGTGCATCCACGTCAGGGTTCTTGGCCACGGCCGCAGCGTGCGCCGCAGCGGCTGTGTCCGCCACATGGTCCAGGAAGTTGCGGGAAATGCCGCGCTCATCCACCCGGGGCAGCGCGGAAGGTGCCCACTGGATCTCCAGGGGGTACAGCGCTGAGGGGCAGTCGATCACGGGAGCCGGGGACCCGGCGTCGTCCGCCAGCAGCCGAGAAAACCGCTGGGCGTCGAGGGTTGCCGACATGGCCAGCAGGGTCAAATCGCCGCGCAGAGCCCGCACTTCCGCCAGCATGCCCAGGAGCAGGTCGGTCTCCAGGCCCCGCTCGTGGACCTCATCCAGCACGACGGCGGCAACCCCTTCCAGCCCCGGGTCACGCAGCAGGCGGCGCAGGAGAATCCCGGGGGTGAGGAATTCGATGATCGTTTTGTGACTCGTGTGGTTTTCGCCGCGCACGGTGTAGCCCACCTTGGTGCCCAGCGCACTGCCGTCCAGGGTGGCGAGCCGCCTGGCCGCCGAGCGTGCTGCTACCCGCCTGGGCTGGGTGACGAGGATCCGCTGCCCTGCCTGGCCATGGCTGAGCGCGTTGGCAACTAGCGGCGGCACCAGGGTGGTTTTTCCGGTGCCGGGAGGGGCTTGGATGACGGCGACGGCACCGTCCGGCTGCGCCTGGGTCAGGACACTCGCCAACTGGGGCAGGGACTGGGCAAATACCAGCCCCTGCCCCAGCGTGAGCAGTTCAAAGGGGCCGCTGGGCAGGTCCGCGGCGGCCGTGGTGGGCATGAGTCTTAGCCGATCTGCAGCTCGCCCATAGCATCCCAGGAGCTGCCGTCAACCTTGCGCGAGACAATCTTAGGGGTGGACACCAGGACGGGGCGCATGGCGTTCAGACCGGACGTGAAGTGCTCGCTGGAGACGTGGGCGCCGGCAGCGTCGTCGTCCAGGAATGCTTCCACCAGAACAAACTCGTTGGGATCCTCGACGCTTCGTGACCAGTCGAACCAGAGGTTGCCCGGCTCGGCGCGGGTGGAGGCCGTGTAGGGCCCAACCAGGTCCATGAACTGCTCGGCGGATTCGGGCAAGACCTGAAATTTCACAACAATAAAGTACATGGACTAAGCGTATCCTCCGAGGGGACACGAGCGAGCGCCCCCAGCCCTGCCTGCCTGCCTGCCGAACGTACAGTTGATGCTGATGTTTTGCTGGCACATCAACATCAACTGTACGTTCGGCAGGCAGGTGGCGCGGTGATGCCGAGCGGTTACCAGCCGCGTTCGCGCCATTGCGCCAGCGATGGACGTTCGGCGCCCAAGGTGGTCGCGTCGCCGTGGCCCGGCAGCACCGTGGCGTTGTCACCGAAGCTGCCGAAGAGCCGCTCCTGCACGTCGTTCAACAGTTGCGTGAAGCGTTGCGGATCCTGCTCCGTATTGCCCACTCCCCCGGGGAACAGGGAGTCGCCGCTGAAGATCAGCGTGCTTTCCTGATCGCCGGAACCACTGCGGAGAACATAGGCAATGGAACCGGGCGTGTGGCCGCGCAGATGCACGGCAAGCAGCTCAATGCCGCTGACCGCCAGCTTCCCGCCGTCGTCCAGGGCATGGTCAGTGGCAACGCCGCATTCGGAGGCAATCCCGGCAGCGTCCTGGGCGCCTGCAGCCGTGGGGGCGCCCGTCTGTGCAACCAAAGCGGCCAAGGCGCGTACATGGTCCCAATGCTGGTGGGTGGTGGCAATCATGGCCAGGGAAGTGGGGGCGCTGGAGTCGGCCGCGCCGTCGTGCAGGAGTGAATTGATGGCGGCCAGATCATCCGCGGCATCGATCAGAAGCTGCGCGCCAGTGGACTTGGCGGTGATTAGATAGACATTGTTTGCCATGGTGGACACCACCGCGCGGCGCACTGTGTGCTGCGGCAGATCGTGGATCAGTGTGGAGTCAATAGTCATGGCACCAGCCTAGTCTCTGGGCATGGACAAGCTTGGACTTCCATTTATGACCGCTATAGCCTTGGCTGAATCCTTCCCAAGCAAAGAGAGCCTTCAGATGATCACTCGTGCAGATGTTGACCAGGCAGCCCTTCGGATCGACGGGCTGGTTCGCCGGACGCCGGTCCTGAAGTTGGATGCCGGCCACTCCCCCGGTGACGTCTGGCTCAAGTGTGAGTTTCTACAGCACACCGGCACCTTCAAGGCCCGTGGCGCCTTCAACCGTGTGATTGGCTGCCAGGAGCGCGGCGAACTGGACCCTAGGGTTGGCGTAGTGGTGGCGTCCGGCGGCAATGCCGGGCTGGCCAACGCCTATGCAGCATCCACAGTGGGAGTTCCTGCCACCGTCTACGTCCCACTCAGCGCTCCCGCGGTGAAGGTGTCCAAGCTGCGCAAGGCTGGCGCCACCGTGGTGCAGCTAGGCGACGAATACGCCGAAGCCTATGAGGCAGCCATTGCCTTTGCCTCGGAGTCGGGCGCCGCCTACTGCCACGCTTACGACCAGCCGGAGATTGCCGCGGGCGCCGGAACCATCGGCCTTGAACTGTTGGAACAGCTGGGCAGCATGGACACGGTCATTGTGGCTGTTGGCGGAGGCGGCCTCATGGCCGGGATTGCCGCAGCCTTGGAGGGTCACGCAACGATCGTTGCCGTGGAGCCGGAGAATGCGCCAAGCCTGAACGCGGCACTGGCGGCGGGCCGGCCCGTGGATGTTGCCGTTTCCGGCATCGCCGCTGATTCCCTGGGCGCACGCCGAATTGGTGACATTGGCTTCGAGGTGGCAGTCCGGGTCGGCGTTCACAGCGTCCTTGTCAGCGATGAAAGCATCAGTGCCGCCAGGACCTTCCTGTGGGAGAACTACCGCATGGTGCTGGAGCACGGGGCCGCTGCGGCCTTTGCGGCCCTGGCATCTGGCGCGTATTTGCCGGCGGAGAATGAACGTGTGGCCGTCATCCTGTGCGGCGCCAACACTGACCCCACCGGATTGTAGGGTGCGGTTTCACTGAGTTTTGGGCCCCGTATAGCCTGTCATGGCGAAGAAATATTCGTAGAACATATATTCGAGAAACTCTTCCTTTGTGGGCTGGGGGCGCCTAAAATTGATGTATGGGCATCACCAAGCAGCCCGGTAGCAAGAGGGCTTCCACCCCTTCCGGACCGTCTTTTCTGGATCAGGCCCCCGGCCTCGGGCCGGGGGCCAGTGACGGTGGGTGCGGGGACGGTGGGTGCGGGGATGCCGAGTTGGCCAGGCTGATGGCCAGTGACCCTTTTGCCGAGGACCCTCACATGGAGCGGGTGACGTGGGTGGGGCCATCGCGGATGATCACGGCGGAGGAATGGGCCACGCTGATCCAGGCACCAGCCAACGGTGACTTCCCCACGGGCCCGGCCGGCGGCGACTCCCCCACGGGCCCGGACAACGGGGGTGGTACGTGTAGTGCTGTGACGCAGATGCTTTCCGTGGATGAGATCCGGACTGATGCCCTGCTCAAGGTGGTGAGGGCTTCGGTCCCTGACCATCCCCAGGCGCCGAGGAAGAACAATCCCGCCGGTGTGACATGGACGCCCTTCACCGGTGCCCAGGCGTTGGCGGGGCTGGATCCGGCCGGTTTAGCCGACAACGATTTGCTGGACTACCTACACGCCGCGAATCGATTGGCAGCGTTTGCCCAGGCCAGGGAGATGGCGGCGCTTGCAGAATTT
>NZ_JBTNDR010000004.1:0-180191 GCF_054510895.1 Arthrobacter sp. HLT1-20
GCCCCACACCGCGAGGGTCCCGCCTCGAGCTTGCGAGAGGTGGGAGCGGTGAGGTGGGCCCCACACCGCGAGGGTCCCGCCTCGAGCTTGCGAGAGGTGGGAGCGGTGAGGTGGGCCCCACACCGCGAGGGTCCCGCCTCGAGCTTGCGAGAGGTGGGAGCGGTGAGGGACTACAGCGAGCGGGCAATGAGTTCCTTCATGACCTCATTGGCGCCGGCCAATACGCGCAGCACCCGGTTGTCCGCATACATGCCAGCAATGGGGTATTCCAAGCAGTAGCCGTATCCGCCGAAAAGCTGCTGGCACCGGTCCACCACCTCGGCGGTCCTGTCAGTGACCCAGTATTTGGCCATGGATGCCGTGGCGGCATCCAGCCCACCATTGATGTGTTTGACGATGCAGTCATCCAGAAAAACCCGGTTGATGCGGGTGATGGTGGCGCATTCGGCGAGCTCAAAGCGGGTGTTTTGCAGCTCAAACAACGGCTTGCCGAAGGCTTCACGGGTTTTGGTGTATTCCAGCGCAGCCTCCACCGCGGCCTCGCTCATGGCCTGCGCCAGGATGGCCGTGATGAGCCGCTCCTGCGGCAGCTGGGCCATGAGCTGGTAGAAGCCCTGGCCCTCTTTGGTACCGCCCTTTTTGGTACCTAGGATGTTGGCTGCCGGGACCCGCATGTTGTCAAAGAACAGCTCGGAGGTGTCCTGACCCTTGAGCCCAATCTTGTCCAGGTTGCGGCCTCGGGTGAAGCCGGGCGTTGCGTCATTGACCTCGGCCACCAGCAGTGAGATGCCCTTGGCGCCCTGGGCGGTGTCCGTCTTCACGGCGATGATCACCAAGTCGCACAGCTGGCCGTTGGAGATGAAGATTTTGGCGCCGGTCACCAGATAGTCGTCGCCGTCGCGCACCGCCCGGGTGGTGATGGCCTGCAGATCCGACCCTGTACCCGGCTCAGTCATGGCGATGGCGCCCACCCACTCACCGCTGCAGAGCTTGGGCAGCCACGCAAGTTTTTGCTCCTGCGAGGCGTAGGCCAGCAGGTAGTGGGCCACAATGCCCTCGCTGACGGCAAAACCCAGGCCCCCCGCGCCGGCAGCGGTCTGCTCCGCCAGCAGCAAGGCCATGTTGGCGAAGGTTCCGCCGCCTCCCCCATACTCCTCGGGGATGGACATACCTGTCAGCCCCAGCGCGCCGGCGCGCTGGTATAGGGCCTTGTCCGGGAATCCCTGCGCGCGGAATTTCTCCTCGAGCGGGGCAACCTCCTTGCTGAAGAATTCCTTGAGCAGGGACGCCACATCGCGAAGATCCTCATCGATCCAGTCAGACGAAAACTTAGTTGTTGACATACCGCCAATAGTTCAGGACTATTGACAACGTGTCAATAGGTGGCGCAAGTCTTTACTTTCCTCCTTGAAGGCGATGACCATGGACAGCTCCGGAACATATTCGGCCATCACATATGCGGTGGCCGATCGCATTGCCACTGTGTGTCTGAACCGGCCGCAGGCCCGTAACGGCTTCACCGGGACCATGGCCCATGAGTTGGAACATGCTTTCACCGCGGCCGACGCCGACCCGGACGTTTCGGTGGTGGTCTTCAGCTCCACGGGAAAGGACTTTTCCGTAGGCGCTGATCTCAGCGGCGGCAGCTTTGACGCCATCATGCCGGCCGAGCCCACTGACGGCTGGCAGGAACCTGCCGGCCGGTGCTCCAAGACCATCTTTGCCATGAACAAGCCGGTCATCGCGGCCATGCGCGGCGTCTCAGTGGGTGGCGGCATCACCATCACCCTGTCCTGCGACTTCCGCCTGGCCTCGCACGATTCCCGCTTCTCCTTTCCGTTCAGCCACCGAGGCATCTTCCCCGAGGGTGCCAGCGTTTGGTACCTGCCGCGACTGGTGGGCATCTCCCGCGCCACGGATTGGATGCTGACGGGGCGGCTCTTTGGTGCCGAGGAAGCGCTCGACGCCGGACTGGTCACCTCCCTGCACGCGCCCGAGGATGTGCTGGAAGCCGCCTACGCGCTGGCACGGCACCTGATTGCCAACACTTCAGCGGTTTCCACGGCAGTCATCAAGCAGATGCTCAACCGGCTCAGCGGTTTGGACTCCCCCATCCCCGTCCATGCTGTGGACTCCCGGCTGATTGCTGGGCTTCCCGGGCACAGCGACGCTGTTGAAGGGGTCTCCTCATTTCTGGAAAAGCGCCCACCCCGTTTTCCGCTGCAGGTCCCGCAGGACCTGCCGCAGTGGCTACCCTGGCTGGAAGCCGGGTCAACACCGTGACCGCGCCCCACCCGGCCCCGCCGCCAACTGGAATCTCCGCGGCCAAGGAGGTGCCCGGCGTCGAGCATCCGGAGATGCGGCGGCAGCGACTGAACCCGGACGAGCGGCGTCAGCAGATCTTCGTGTGCGCCCAAAAATTGTTCAACGCGCACCCGTACGAGGACGTGTCTGCAACGGACATTGCGGCGGCGGCCGGGGTGGCCCGCGGCCTGATCAACCACTACTTTGGCAACAAGCGGAACCTGTATTTGGAAGTCATCCGGATCAGTTCAACGGTCTCCGCGGTTGCCGTGGCGCGACTGCCGGAGGGGACGCTTGAGGAGCGAATCGACCTGGCGGTGGACTGGTACCTGGATTCGTTGGAGAAATCCGGCACGTCCTGGCTGACGCTGGGTTCCGGGAGCATGGGCCGTGACCCTGACTTGGAAAAGATCCTGATCGCGGCGGAGAACGATTCCATTGAGCTGCTCATCGAGACGTGCGGACTGGCCGGGCGCACGGAGGGGCGCGAGCAGATTCGCGCCATGTTCCGGATCTATGCGCAGCTGGCCCGCAGCGGTGGGCGCGAATGGCTGCTGCGCAAAACCCTGACCCGTCCGCAGGTGCATGCCCTGCTGGCCAGCACCCTTGCGGTCATTGTGGAGAAGGCTGTCCCGGCCGTGTAGCCCCCCTTGCAACTGACTCAACGACAACGCCATTAGGCTGAGTTGGGCAGTTTGGCTGAATGCGACCCCGTATTCCAACTGCCCAACGCGCTCTAAAAAGAGAGCGTCGGGTTGTCCCTGACCGTCAGTGGGATTTGTTTGCCTATGCGCCTGCTGGGGGACGGGGCGTGGCGCATGCCCTGAGGTCACTTTGCTGTGTCAACCAGATCTCGCCAACAAAGGGGAATCCCTGCCACTCCGGCAGAGTTGCCAGCGGCTACTGGCACGACGACGTCGCGCATCGGCGCACTCTCACTATTGGGTGGGGAATTGCATCAAATTATTGCCCCCGAATCCTGCCGGAGGCGGCGTTCCCGCGACCGCCCGATAAGATCATTTCAATGCCATTGGGGCATTGCGATGGCTGCGGCGAAATGGATTGTTAATGAGTGACTCCCAGGGGATAAAGAACCCCGTTTCCGGAAAAGATTCATCGGGGACAAAGGTTCTCATCAGTCTGGCTGCTGCCGTCATTGTGCTCTTTGGGTTGAGCCGCATTTCCTCCATTGTGGGTCCCGTGTTCCTGGCATTAGTTCTCACCATCTGCGTTTATCCGCTCAAACAACGCCTCATCCTGCGCGGCGTCCCTGCCGCCTTGGCCACGGTTTCCACCATTGTGGCCGTGTATGCCATGATCGGTGCACTGGTTGCCTCCCTGTGGGTGTCGGCCGTGCAGCTCACCCAACTGCTGCCGCAGTTTGCACCACAGATTGCCGATCTGCGTGCAAGCGTCCGGGTATTCCTGCACGACTACTTGGGCATTGGCGACGAGCAAGTCCGTGCCATTGTGGATTCCATCGACCTGCGGATTCTGGTGGACACCGCCTACAACCTGCTCGGCAGCGCTATGAATGTTGGCTCCGGCACGGTTTTCCTGTTGCTGCTGGTCATGTTCATGAGCATCGACGCCACCTACTTCCCCGCCATCCTCGCCGTCGTGCAGAAAAAGCGCGCGCCCGTGGTGGAGGCCTTGGGGAACTTCGCCAAGCTGTCCCGCTCCTTCATGGTCATGACCACCATCTTCGGTGCCATTGTGGCCGTGCTGAACCTCATTCTGTTGCTCACTCTGGGCGTTCCGGGCGCCGGGCTATGGGCCCTTCTGGCCTTTGTGTGCGGCTTCATCCCGTTCATTGGTTTTTGGATCAGCCTGGTCCCTGCCGCCATCATGGCCCTGTTGGCTGGCGGCCTGCCGTCCTTCATTGCCGTGGTGGCCTTCTACGGCGTCATCAATTCGATCATCCAGTCCATCATCCAGCCCAAGTTCGTTTCCGGTTCGGTGAACTTGAACATGACCCTGACATTCCTGTCGGTCATTTTCTGGTCGGCACTGCTGGGACCGCTGGGCGCCTTGATGGCCGTGCCTTTGTCCCTGTTTGCGCGGGCCATCCTGGTTGATTCGCACCCTCAGGCAGCCTGGCTGCGGCCCTTCATTGGCGACGTTGCAGAGTCCAAAACCATGCTGGCGGCCCAGC
Source organism: Arthrobacter sp. HLT1-20 (assembly GCF_054510895.1). NCBI lineage: Bacteria > Bacillati > Actinomycetota > Actinomycetes > Micrococcales > Micrococcaceae > Arthrobacter > Arthrobacter sp. HLT1-20. The sequence continues at coordinate 4,460 of NZ_JBTNDR010000004.1, forward strand.
GTGCCGCGGCGAAGGCGGCGAAGGCGGCGAAAACCCCCAAGCCCCGATAGACGCTATCGCAGCAATGGTGCCATTTTGGCGAACGCTATCGCATCACCAGTGAGAGAGCGTTCGGAAAAAACTGACCATTGCTGCGATAGCGTCTGAAAAAAGTGGGAGGGCCGGGGTTATTGCAGGTTTGAGGTCAGCCTGGCTGCGCTGTCCCAGAACTTCTCCCCCGACGGGCGCTTGACCCAATCGGCCAGTTCCAGCTCCCGACTGTTGGCCCGGTAGCCGTCTTCCACGGCACGCATTTGCGTCACAAAGGAGGCGCTGTGGATCAGCACGGAGATTTCCATGTTCAGCGAGAAGGAACGGATGTCCATGTTGGAGGAGCCAATCACGGCAACGTCCTGGTCAATGCTGAAGTGCTTGGAATGCAGCACCTCCGGGGCCTTGTACAGGTAAATCTTCACCCCGGCCCGCAGCAACGCCTCATAATACGATCGCTGCGCGTGGTAGACCATGGCCTGGTCGCCAATCTCAGACACAAATAATTCCACATCCAGGCCGCGCCCGGCCGCCGTAATGATGGCCAGCAGCACCGAGTCCTCCGGCACAAAATACGGGCTGGTGATGCTGATCCGTTCGGTGGCCTGATGGATCATGGAGACAAAAAGTTTCAGGTTGTTGTCATTTTCAAAGCTCGGCCCGCTGGGCACCACCTGCGCGTCCACCAAATGCGGTGCCGGGTCCATGACAACCGGCGATGTGTCCAGCTCCAGCAAAACGTCTGTCTCGCTGAACCAGTCGGTGACGAAAACGGCGTCGAGCTCACGCACCACGGGCCCGTGCACGCGCATCATGAGCTCGTGCCAGCGCAGTCCGCGGGCCATGTTCTTCTTTTTGTTGTAGCTCTCGTGGACCAGGTTTTGGGATCCGGTGAATCCCACCAGACCGTCAACCACCAGCAGCTTCCTGTGGTTGCGCAGGTCGATCCGCTGCCACTGGCCCCGCCACGGCCGCAACGGCAGCATGGCATGGTATTCGGCACCCATTGCGGCCAACACGGCCAACGTTTCCTTCCGCCCGGGGTTCATGACGGACGCTAGATGGTCGCTGAGAACGCGCACGCTCACCCCGCGCCGACAAGCCCGTTCCAGCGCATCGAAGAACGGTTTGGTGGCTGCGTCGTGGACCAGGATGTAGAACTCCACATGAACGTAGCTTTGGGCGGCGTCGATTTCCTTGGCCATGGCGGCTATTGAGCCGTGATAGTCGGGGAGAAGTTCGACGCCGTTGCCTCCCACCATGGGCAGCGCACCCAAGTTGTTGTTGAGGGTGACAAGGGTGGCCAGGCCCTGGGGCCAGTCCTCCCGGTGGCTGAGCTGGCCCAGCCCCTCGGTGCGTTCCAGGATGAGCTCGTTGACATGCTTTTGCTTGTCACGCCGGGCCTTGGGCAGCCTGTTGTTGCCGACCAGCAAAAAACCGATGATGCCAATGAATGGGATGAAGATGATTGTCAGCATCCACGCGATGGCCGTTGCCGGCCGCCGTCGTGCGGATATGTAGGCCACAGCCACGGCGCCCAGGACCACGTGCAGGCCCAGCAGGACCCAGGCCAGATGGTTGGCGTCGCTGAACCAGTTCAGGATGCTCACAAAAAGTTCTCTCCCTCATGAAAAATACGCAGCGGCGGACCCCTTCGAGTCCGCCGCTGCGTCACTGTGATTCTTGCCAGTTTAGGGCAAGCAAGTCAGGAAACCTTGGCGAAATTCAAGATGAAGTCACTCAGCAGGCGTGTGCCGTACCCTGTTGCGCCGCGGGGACGCCAGGAATCGTCGGTGTCGCTCTTCATGGTCCCGGCAATGTCCAGGTGCGCCCAGGGCGTGCCCTTGACGAACTCTGACAGGAAGAGCGCCGCCGTGATGGCCCCGGCCGTGGGACCGCCCATATTGGAGATGTCGGCAATCTCCGAGTCCAGCTGCTTGCGGTAGCGGGTCTCCAGCGGGAGCTGCCAGATGGACTCTCCCGAGTCGGCACTGGCAGCCTTGACCTGCTCCACGAGCGGCTGGCTGTTGCCAATGACGGCCCCCACCAGGGTGCCCAGGGCTGCCATGGCAGCACCGGTCAGCGTGGCAACATCCACAATGGCGTCAGGGGTTTCCTCCATGGCCAGGCACAGGGCGTCCATCATGACCAGGCGGCCCTCGGCGTCGGTGTTCTTGACCTCAACCGTCTTGCCGTTGCGGGCTGTGAGAACATCGCCGAGCTTGGTGGCCGTGCCGGAGGGCATGTTGTCGGTGCACATGAGCCAGGCGCTGACCTCGGCCGTTGCACCCAAATCACGAAGCCCCGTCATGGCGGCCAGGACTGCTGCCGAACCCGCCATGTCCATCTTCATGGCCAGGTGCATCGGGTCCGAGGGCTTCAGGCTGATTCCGCCGGAGTCATACATGATGCCCTTGCCCACCAGGGCCAGGTGGGCCGTGGGTTCGCCTGCCGGCTTGTAGCGCAGCACGATCATGCGTGGTTCCTCTGCGCTGCCTGCGTTCACGCCGAGCAGACCGCCGCAACCGAGGTCAATGAGCGCAGCTTTGTCGTACGTTTCCACCGTCAGCCCAAACGAGGGGCCCTGCTCCGTGGCGAAGTCAGCATATTCGGTGGCCGTCAGGTGCCCGGGCGGGTTGTTGGCCAGGTCGCGGGCCAACGCTGCCGAACGCACCAGGACCTTGCCGCGGGCCGCGCCGGCTGCTGCACCGTCGCCGGCGCCCACCACCTCAAGACTCTCGACGGCCACATCCTTGGGAGCCGTCTGCAGGGCGTTGAAACGGTACCGGGCCAGCAGGGCGCCTTCCACGGCAACCTGGGCGGCCAGTGCGCCGTCGAGCCCGTGGCCTGCCGGGAGGATCAGAGCCAACTTGGCGTGGCGGGCAGCGGCACGGGCGAACGCCGCCGCGGCGTCGCGAAGCTCGTCGGCCGTGCGGGTGGCGCCGGATCCGGCACCCACCGCAACTGCCGCCGTCGCATCTTCACGGGGAATGACCAGGGTCTGGCCGGCGGCGCCGCTGAAGCCGGCAGCTGCCAAGGCATCCCTGCCCAAGCCGAGTTCGGCCGGCACATCACCATCAGTGGACACAAAGTAGCCCACGGCGGACGCTGCACCACTGGGTGCCGACGCTGCGGATACTGCCGGGTCCAGCAGCAGCGAAGGGGCCGGGTTGTACTGTTCGGGAATCAATTTAATGGGCGTATGCGCCATGGGAAAACCTTTTCTCTCGTAGTGAAACGCTTGCTAGCTTGCGGGGCCCCACGGGATGCCCGTGACGAACCAGAGCACCAGGAACGTGGTCCACACCACAATTAAGACCACAGTGTAGGGCAGCATCATGGCCACAATGGTGCCCACGCCTGACTTTGGGCGGTACTTTTGGGCGAAGACCACGATCATGGCGAAGTAGGGCATGAGCGGGGTGACGATGTTCATGGGTGAATCGCCCACCCGGTAGGCAGCCAGTACGGCCTCGGGCTCAATGCCCAGGCGCATGAACAGTGGCACGAAGATGGGGGCAAGGATGGCCCAGGCTGGCAGGCCCCCGGGCATCAGGATGTCGATGATGAGTGCCACAAGGACAAAGCCGATCAACAGCGGGACCGGGCCAAAGCCGGACGTTTCCAGCCAGTCGGCCATGCCCACGGCACCCACTGTTGCCAGGTTCGTGTAAGCAAAGTAGGCGATGAACTGGGCGATGACCAGCAGCAGGAAGATCAGGCCCGCAAGATTGGCAAAGGTCTTCACGATCGGATTGATGATGTCCATGCTGTTCTTGATGGTCCCGGCGCCCAGTCCGTAGGCGATGCCGCAGCCCAGGAAGACGATCATGACCAGGAAGATGATGCTGTCCATCAGTGGTGCGGCAACAATCAAGGAGCCTGTCTCAGGATTGCGCAGCGGGCCCCAGGACGGCAGGGAGAGAAGCAGTACGACGGCGGCTATGCCAAGCCCCGTGACCATGGCCCACGTGAGGCCCCTTTTCTCCGCAGGGTCAAGGGCACCGTCCTCGTGACCGGCTGACGGACCGTCGTAGACGCCCAGGCGGGGTTCCACGAACTTGTCCGTCAGCACGGTGCAAACGACAGTCACGAGGATGGTGGAGGCGATGCTGAAGTACAGGTTTGCCGTTACATCCAGGTTCCGTGCGGGGTCCATCATGTGGATGGCCTCGTTGGTGACTTCCGTGAGCATGCCGTCAAGCGGGGTGATCAGGACATTGACGCCAAAGCCCGCGGCAACACCGGAGAACGCTGCGGCAAGACCGGCCAGCGGATGCCTGCCCAGGGAGTGGTAGATCGCCGCACCAAGCGGGATCAACACCATGTAGCCGGCATCGGTGGCAATGCTGGAGATGACGCCCAGCAGCACAATCACAAAGGTGATCATGCTGGGGTGCGTCACCAACACCAGTTTGCGGATCAGGGCGGAGATCAGCCCGGCCTCCTCGGCCAAGCCCACGCCGAGCATGGCCACCAGGATCACGCCAACCACACCAAAGTTGGTGAAGTTAGTGACCATGGAGGTGAAAAGGAAGCGGATACCATCGGCGTCCAGCAGGCTGCGCACCTTGGTGGTGACGTCGTCGATCTCCCCTGTGACGATGTTGGCGCTTTGGAATGTTGCGCTGGCACCGGCCCAGGAGAAGATCACCGACAGCACCATGACCAAGCCAATGAGGATCAAAAAGATGACGGCCGGGTGGGGAACTTTGTCCCCCACCACCTCAACACCTGTCAGAAATTTCTCCAGAAATGACTTCTTCTGTGGTTTGAGTTCCGCCACCTTCTCGGCCAAGATGCATCCGCCCCAATCGTCGCTTTAGTGCTTAGACCAGGGCCTTGGCCTTGAGCTGTGCATACTCGTCCTCGGTGATGGTCCCGGCGTCGAGCAGGGCCTTCGCAGCGGCGATCTGCTCGGCAGGGCTCTGGGTGTGGGCCACACGGCGCACGTACTCCTCAGTTTCCTTCTGCGCCTGATTCAGCTGGGCGACACTGCGCTCGGTCATGCCCTGGCCGCGGGCGATGATGTAAACCAGTGCTGTCAGGAATGGCAGCACAACCAGGCCGATGATCCACAGGACCTTCATCCAGCCCGAAAGCTTGGAGTCACGGAAAAGATCAGCAACAATCTGGAAGAGCAGGATCAGGTAGGACAAAAACAGGAAGAAGATAATGATGGACCAAAGTGTTTCAAGAAAGTTCATTGTTACCCCAAAATCGGTTGAACGGAAAGGGCACACTCTAGTGCCCTGAAAGTAATTCATGTAGCTCTTGGAACCGTGTTTCTTTGCCAGATTAGCAGTTGCCGGCTCGGGGAAGTCCTCCGGCAGGTCACAATGTCTCAACGGTTTGAGGTAGCGCCCCAATTGTTCTGCAGCCGTCAAGAAGTTAGCCTGTGCCTATGAGCGAAATCGCCGTCATGATGATAATTCTGGCAATCACCATTGTCATCTTCGTATGGAATAAAATCCCCGTGGAGATAGTGGCGATCGGTGTTGCCCTGATTCTGTTCGCCACCGGAATCATTGGAATTGACGACGCGTTTTCAGGTTTTGGTTCGCAAACGGTCATCTTAATTGCTGCGCTCTTTGTGGTTGCGGAGTCCATTGATGCTGCCGGAATAACCACTTGGATGGGCGGTTTGCTGGTGAAGTTTGCCGGTGACAGCAGGCCCCGCCTGATTGCCCTGATCATGCTGTTTACTGCGTTTCTTACGGCTGTTATCAGCGTGAATGGCGCGGTTGCTGCGCTGCTGCCCATGGTGGTTGTTCTGGCTGTGCGGCTGGGTCGGGAACCTGGCCAATTGCTCATGCCCATGGCTTTTGCCGCGCACGCTGGCTCCTTGCTTGTCTTGACTGGTTCTCCTGTGAACATTTTGATTCTCGAGGCTGCGATCGACTCCACCGGCCGGGGCATTGGCTTTTTTGAATTTGCACTGGTTGGCGTGCCACTGCTGATCGGCACCACTGCTGTGGCCGTCTATTTGGGGCCCAAGCTCCTGCCACAGCGGGTTCCAGAGGACTCACCCAAGGACTTGAGTGACCATCCCCGCGTTTTGTTGGGTCACTACTGGCCCGCCGAGCATGAACTAGCTCGCCTCCTGGTTCCGGCAGGAAGCGGCCACGTTGGTGACAAAATCGCCGGAGTGCTGCCTGCCACCCGGGGCGGGGTACACCTGCTTAGTGTGCAAAACGCAGCTGGCAAGCCGCTGTCCTCAGAGGTGTTGGGTGCTGGCAGCTTCCTCGTGGTGCGCGGCACGGCCAGCGACATTTCCGACTTTGCCGTAGAACACGAGATGAATGTGGAAACCAGCCAGGGAAGTGACATCGCGTGCGGCTTGGTGAGCAAATCATTCGGGGTTGCCGAGGTCTTGGTGGCTCCCCGCTCAAATTTGATCGGCACCAGCGTATACCCGGGCATGGTCACGGAGAGTGGATCCCTGGTGGTCTTGGCGCACCAGCGGGCTGGCAAGTCCCCCGAGTCCGGCGCAAACCAGGTCAAGGCCGGCGACACCTTGCTGCTGCAGGGAAGCTGGAATGCGTTGGATCAGCACACCCGCGACCAAAACGTCCTTCTGGTTGACTCCCCCGATGCCATCCGACGCCAAACCGTGCCGTTGGGTCCCGGCGCCATTCCTGCGCTCATCATTCTGGGGGCCATGGTTGTCATGATGACCACCAACGTTGTCCCGGCCTCCGTGGCCGCACTCTTGGCGGCCATGGCCATGGTCTTGAGCCGTGTGGTCACCATGGGCCAGGCGCACCGTTCATTGTCCTGGCAAACACTGATCCTGGTGGCGGGAATGATCCCGCTGTCGGCGGCAATCACCAAGACCGGCACTGCTGAAATGTTGGCCAACGGCATTGTCTACCTCACCGGCAGCAGCAGCCCCTATTTGTTGCTGCTGGGCATCTTTGTTGTCACAGCCATCTTGGGCCAGCTGATCAGTAATACGGCCACCGCCCTGATCATCATCCCCATCGCCTTGTCGGTGGCCAACGAGGCTGGCCTGTCACCCCTCACGGTGTTGATGTGCGTCAGCGTGGCCTCGGCCGCAGCCTTACTAACACCTATTGCCACCCCCGCCAACATGATGATCATGCGCCCGGCGGGGTACAAGTTTGGCGACTACTGGAAATTCGGGCTGGTCATCATGGCGCTCTACGTGGCGGTGGCCGTGTTCCTGGTGCCAGTCTTCTGGCCCTTCTAGGCACCACCGACCATCTGTGGCGCAGTAGGTGCTGCAATTTCCTCAGGGAAAGCGCTGTCTGATGCATCTACTGCGTCACAGATGGTGCGGGGAACAAGAAAGTCCCCGATCCGAAGATCGGGGACTTTCGTTTCCATGGTTGCGGGGACAGGATTTGAACCTGTGACCTCCGGGTTATGAGCCCGGCGAGCTACCGAACTGCTCCACCCCGCGATGTGATTATTACTTTACGCTGCCCCAGTCCCGGGTGCCAAACTGAAAGCACGTGACGTTCGTCTCCCACCCCGTTCGCCCCGTGTTTACGCGGATTTCACCCGGGCTGAGCGCAGAAAGGCCCTGTCACCACAGGTGACAGGGCCTTCTCTATTGCACCTTCGACGGCGGAGCTAGGGTGCTGCGCTCGGCGTTGGTGTGGCAGACGGTGTGGCGGTCGGCACAGGAGTTCCGGCAACACCCTCGGCCGCCAGAGCTGCAGCAAGCGCAGCCTCAAGGCTCTTCTGGGCTTCACCGTAGGCCGCAAAGTCGCCCTTGGCCAACGCTGCCTGGCCGGCCTTCAGCGCCGCACTTGCGTCATTGAGGGCCTTGGCGAGTGCGGGATTGGTGCTCGAGGGCGTGCCCCCACCCGTGGAGCTTCCGCCCGAACCGGGGTCCTTGTCGACGCCGGCGTCGCCCGCGGTGGCACCGGAGTCACCTCCGAAGAGATTGTCCAACGCCCCATCGAGGGTGTCAGCGTAGCCAATGCTGTTACCGAAGGCCACCAGAACCTTCTGCAAGGTGGGGTATGAGGTGGAACCCGTGGACTTCACATACACCGGTTGGACGTAGAGCATGCCGCCGCCCATGGGCAGGGTCAGCAGATTGCCGTTGATGACATCCGACTGCCCCAGCTTGAGCACATTCAACTGCTCAGAGACTGCTGTATTGGATTGGAAGGTGTTCTGAACCTGGCCCGGCCCTGGCACCTGGGTGGCGTCCGGAAGTTCAAGCAATTGCAGCTTGCCGTAGTCCGGGCTCTTGACGCCCTTGACGTTGCCGGCATCACCGTTGGCCGCCATGAAGCCGTAGAGGATGTTGCGGGAGTCGGTGTTTTGAACTTCCTGCGGGATAAAGTCGGTGGTCAGCGAGAACGCTGTCTTGTCTTTTCCTGGCATCTTCAAGGACATGTAGTACGGCGGCTGCTTGTCCTTGGCCGTGGTGGTGGGGTCATCCGGCACGCTCCAGGCCAGGGTGTTCTTGAAGAAGTCCCTGGCATCGGTGACGTGGTAGCGGCCCATGAGCTCACGCTGAACCTTGAACAGGTCCTCCGGGTAGCGCACGTGCGCCATCAGATCCCCTGACATTTCCGAAAACGGCTTCACGGTGGTGGGGAAAACGTTCTGCCAGGACTTCAGGATGGGGTCCTGCGCATCCCAGGCAAAAAGCTCCACCGAACCGTCATAGGCGTCCACCGTGGCTTTGACCGAGTTGCGGATGTAGTTGACCGAGGCGTTGGGCAGCGGCGCAACACCGTTGGCAGCCGTCAGCGAATCCGTGGTGGCTTCCTGAAGCTGCTGCTGCTGGGAATACGGGTAAGCGGAGCTTGTGGTGTAGCCATCCACAATCCACTTGACCTTGCCGTCAACAATGGCCGGGTACGGGTTGCTGTCCAAGGTCAGGTACGGGGCAACCTTGGCAACACGTTCGGCCGGGGTCCTGTCGTAAAGGATCTGCGACTTCTCATTGACACCGTTGGTCAGCAGCAGATCCGTCGACTGGAACTTCAAGGCGTACATGAGTCGGTTGAACCAGTTGCCAATATTGGGGCCGGCGTCCCCGGTGAAGGTTGTCAGCGCCTCGGAGGCGGGATCGTCGCTTCCGGTGGTTGTTGAGCTTCCCTGCGGGCGGTCCAGCTCAATGGGATCTGTTCCCTCCGGTGCACCCACAATGGAGTAGTCAGTGGTTGACTGGCCAAAGTAGATGCGCGGCTGGTAGCTGGTGTCAGACCCCAGGACGCCGGTGGAAGGCACCCCGGACTGCATGAAATCGGGTTTTCCATCTGATGTGGCCCTGTTGGCATAGGCTGCCACCATGCCGTAGCCATGCGTGTACACCAGATGTTGGTTGTACCAGCTCTGCTGGTTGGGGTTGATGCCCTGGGGGTTCAGTTCACGCACAGCAATGACCGCGTCCTGAACCTTGCCGTCAACGGTGTACCTGTCCACGTTCAAGGTCTTGGGGAACTTGTAGTAAGGACGGAACTGTTCCAACTGCGCAAAGGTGGAGGACATCAAATTCGGGTCAAGCAAGCGGATGTTGGCCGCAGTGTCGGCGTCCTTGCGCAGGGCGCCAGCTTCCGCCGTCGTGGTGGCGTTGTAAGGGGTGACCTCCATGCCGGAGAGGCCATACGCATTGCGGGTCATCTCAATGTTGCGTGCAATGTAGGGAAGCTCCACATCGCCCTCGGAAGGCTTCACCTGCCATTCCTGGACGGCCAAGGGGTAGATTCCGCCGGCCACAATGGCTGTCACCGCGAGCATGCCGGCACCAATGAGTGGCAGTTTCCACTTGCCGATGAAGGCGGCCACAATAAACAGGATCGCCACAATGATGGCTGCCGCGGCCAAGATGGCTTTGGTGGGGATCACAGCGTTCACATCGGTGAACATGGCACCGGCACGGTAGCCACCGTTATCCTGCAAGGTGGCGAAGCGGCCCAGCCAGAAGTTCACGCCCAGCAGGATCAGGAACACACCCACCATGACGGCAATGTGAATCTGGGCGGCACGGGAGGTGAAGATGCCACGCTCAGTCAGGCGAATGGCGCCATAGAGGTAGTGCGTGAGCAGCCCCGCAATGAAGGCGATGACCGTGGCGCTAATCAGCATGCCCACTGCGAAGCCAAGGAAGGGCAGGGTGTTGGTGTAGAAGCTAATGTCCATGCCGAATTCGGGGTCCGCGCTGCCAAAAGGCACCTGGTACAGGAACAGCATGACCTTTTCCCACTGGGCCATGGCGGCCGTCCCGGCGAACAAGCCAAAGACCACGGGAATGCCAATCATCACCACGCGGCGGATGGGTTCCAGCTGCATCTGGTAGCGGTTGAGGTTGTCCTCGCGGGCACTGTCCGGGGCGTAGATGGGCCGGGCCCGGTATGCCACCCGGATGGAGAAGTACACCGCCAGAGCCATGATGAGGAAGCCGGCAAAGAAGATCGCCAGCTTGGCGATGCGCTCAGTCCAGAAAACCTGCGTAAAGCCAATCTGGCCGAACCAGAGTAGGTCCGTGTAGACGCCGGAGAAAAGCACAACACCAACCACCAGTGCCGCCACGACAATGATGGTTGGCAGCAGCGCACTGCGACGCTTGGGGCGGATGGAATTGCTCGGCGGCGGTGCTGGGCGGGATGTCACTCTCTACCTCTAACTCAAGTGGTGGAACTGAAAATGCAGGTGCTACTACTTAGTACTCTCCCCTGTTGCTACGAACAGCTAGCAATCAAAGTTCCATATGATGCGCAATTGTTACGTGCAACTGGGCAATGCCGAACCGTCTTTGCCCGAACCAATCAGGGAGACGGCGTCGTAGGCCGCCTCGAGCGTGTCGACCTTGATGACTTGTAGCCCCTTGGGCACATGCCCCACAACATCGCCACAGTTGGCGCCCGGAGCCAGGAAGTAGTCGGCCCCGTTTTGCTGTGCGCCGATCATTTTTTGGGCGATCCCGCCAATGCCGCCTACCTTGCCTGCCGGGTCGATGGTACCTGTGCCGGCAAATTTCTTGCCACCCGTGAGCTCCCCGGGCGTCAGATTGTCCATGATGCCGAGCGCAAAAATCATGCCTGCGCTGGGGCCGCCAACGTTTTCCAGGGAGATCTTGACCTCGAACGGAAACTTGAAGGTGTTTTGCGTGGCGATGCCCAACAAGTATTTGCCGCCATCACCAAGTTTTGGTGTCACGGAAACAGTCTTCTCCACCCCGCTGCGCAGCACTGTCAGCTCCACGGGGGCACCCTTGCCCTCGGCTAGCACCTCTTGAACCACTGACAGGTCGGTGAATTTCCGCCCACCAACGGTGAGTAGGACGTCGTCGGGCTTGAGGATGCCGGAGGCGGCACCGTCGGCCGGGATGGACGCCACGGTCAGGCTCGACTCGAAGGGGATGCTCAGTGCTGTCAATGCGGCGGCCGTGGCGTTTTCCTGGGAGCCCGTCATGGCGGCAGAGTTTTCACTGTTGACCGTCTCCTGGCTGACGCCCGGGGCATAGATGAGCTCGGCCGGGTAGAGGGTGTGCGACGGCGTGAGCCACGACTGGAATGCGTCAAAGAAGCTGATCCGGCTGTCCGGCAGGCCGCCGGTGAGATGAACGGTGGTGAGGTCCAGGCTGCCGGAGGTGGCAGGAAAATTTTCGTGGCCCGAGATGGTGATGATGGGTTTGCCGTTGAATTCGCCGATCGTATTGATGGCCGGGCCCGGCGATTCAACCACATACGGGACCGGGATGGTCATGGCTGCCACCGCCAGCACCACCGACAGGGCCCCGGAGACCAGCATGATGGAGAATCGCTTGTCCCGAACTATGCGCGGCGACTGGGCTGTCTCTAGTATCTCCTGGCTCAAACCTGTGACCTTTCCAAGCTCTTTTGGGCCTCGCTGGAACCTGTCAGAAATCAGGTGCCAACCACCAAGCTTACTGCGTCTCATTGTGTTGCCCATGTGCCCGGGCTGGGAGCAGGCAGTGAGTGCTTCCGCACGTGCCTGCGGCCCAAAAAACCCTTTGCCTGTAGCGAACAGGCGCCTGCCATGGGGCGACAACGTGCGGCAGCAGCGGTAACGTAAAAGTATTCAGCGTCCACGCCAACGAACGGGCCATCATGTCTTCCACACCAGCCAACAACGACGACGACACCCCGAAGGATCCGCTTCAGGAAATGCTCGCCAACCTCTTGGGCGGCCAGGGCATGGAAGGCTTTGACCCTGCCGAATTGGCCAAGGCAGCCGGGCTGCCCTCGGATCCCAACGCGCTGGCGCAAATGTTCTCCCAAGTGCAGGCCATGATGAGCGGCTCCTCGGACACCCCCGTCAACTGGGACTTGGCCCGTGATGCCGCCCGCAAGGCGGCAGCAGGAGACGACCCCTCCGTGACCGCCGCCCAGCAGCAGGCCGTGGATGAGGCACTGCGGTTGGCCGAAATGTGGTTGGACCCTGTGACGGATCTTGCCGCAACAGCCATCATTGGCCGCGCCTGGTCGCGGGCGGATTGGGTTGAGGAAACCCTTGGCACGTGGCAGCGGCTGACGGAGCCGGTGGCCAACAGCATCGCCTTCGCCATCTCCAAGGCCATGAATGAACAGCTCCCCGAGGAAATGAAGTCGGCCATGGGCGGTGCCGCATCCATGATGCAGAACATGGGCGGGGCCCTGTTCGGCCTGCAGCTGGGCCAGGCTGTGGGCGCCTTGGCCAAGGAAGTGCTGGGTTCCACCGACATTGGCATCCCGCTGGCTGATCTGCAGATGGCGTTGATTCCTTCCAATATCAAGGCCTTTGGTGAGGGTCTTGAAGTGCCGGAGCAGGAGATCCTGCTCTACTTGGCCCTGCGTGAGGCCGCACACGCGCGCCTTTTTGTGCAGGTGCCGTGGTTGCGCGGGCACCTGTTGGGCGCCATCGAGTCCTACGCCCGCGGCATCCACATCGACATGTCCCGGATCGAGGACCTGGCCCAGAACCTGGATCCCGCCAATCCCGAAGCCATGCAGGACGCACTCTCGCAAGGTGTCTTCATGCCGGCCCGCACACCCGAGCAGGATGCCGCCCTGGCCAAGCTGGAAACCGCGCTTGCTTTGGTTGAGGGTTGGGTTGACGAGCTCAGCTTTGAGGCTGCAGCGAACCTTCCGGCCGCCGCGGCCATCCGCGAGACCATCCGCCGCCGCCGCGCAACGGGCGGCCCGGCCGAGCACGCCTTCGGCTCACTGGTTGGCTTGGAGCTGCGCCCCCGCAGGCTCCGTGAGGCCGCTGCTCTGTGGGCTTCGCTGAAGGAACAGCGCGGCATTGCCGGCCGCGACGCCATTTGGGCCCACCCGGACCTGCTCCCCACCGCAGCCGACCTGGACGACGCCGCAGGCTTCAGCGCCCGCCGCAGCGCCGAGGACGCCTCTGATTCAGATGTTGACGCGGCGCTGGCAAAGCTCCTCGACGGCGGTTTTGACGACACCCCCTCGGGCGACGCCGAACCCGAAACGGACAAGTAACCACCCAGGGTGGCCCCCGCGGCTGGTTAATCAGTGGATTCGGTATCCCCAAAGTCGTCATCGAGGTCGTTGCCCATGCCGTGGATGTTGCGGTTGGCGGCAAACGAGGCCCCGTCAAGGAACGCCTTGGCCCTATCCAAGTCGGCAAAACCAGACATCTCGGCCCAAAATGCCGGGCTGTGGTTGGGGTGGATCAGGTGTGTGAGCTCGTGCAGCAGCACGTAGTCCACCACCCATTCGGGCATGCCCTGCACGTGGTGGGAGATGCGGATGGTTTTACGGGCCGGCGTTGCCGAACCCCAGCGACCATTCTGGTTGCTGACCCACCGCACGGATTCGGGTATTGCGCGGGAGCCCAAGTACGTTCCGGAGAGGAACATGCTGCGCTGCATCAGGGCGTCGTCGCTGGGTTGAATCCGCGGTTTGCCGCCCTTGAGGCTGGCCTCCAGCTTGGCAACCATGTGCGGCACCCAGTACTGCTCGTCTTCAAGGCTCAGCCGTGCCGGCACGGCTATGACTGCTTGGGGGCCTTCCCAGAATGCGGCCAGGCCGGTTTTCCGCCGGGCAGTCCGCCGGACCACCACGGCTTCCCCGTTGCTGCGCCGGTGAATTGAGTATGAGTCGCCCAGCGGCCCGGGGGTCCCCTTGCCGATGGGCCGCCTGCGTGGATCCAATGCTGCTGCCATGCTTCGACGGTACAGCGGCGGTGCCCCTGTTCTAAAGTCGGCGGGACAGGATTGTGGACAACTTTTACGGTGTGGATAACTCGGTGCGCGTCGGGGCGCAAAGTGCCATGATCAAAAAGGTGGTGCTGTTGCCACTAGCCAGCCCGAAGAAAATCCGCAAGGAGGCCATCATGACAACCATCAACCCGGGGCTTCGCATGGTGCGGCGCAGCAGCAACAGCATCCAGATAGGCCTGGGACCTGGCGGGATGATCCTGGAGGGTCTGGCGGAATCCGATCTGGCGTTTGTGGCCGCCTTGGGGCAGGGCATCGCCGATGGCGAGGTGTTCGCGCGGGCCGCCGCGCTCGGTGTGGAGCAGGCTCGTGCCCTGGACATTTGCGCCACAATTTCCGAGCTGCTTTTCAGCGACGCCCAGCTAAGCAACCAGGGCTTTCGCGGCGAACGGCTCCAGCCCGAACGCTCCGCACTGCTGGGTTTGTACCGGGGACCGTGCCAGGACTTCATGGCCCGGCGTGAGCATGCCGTGGTGCATGTGGTGGGGCTGGGCCGCACCGGCGCCACGCTGGCGGCAGTTTTGGTCAGCGCCGGCGTGGGGACGCTGTTGCTCGAGGATGACAGGGCCGTGCTCGCCACGGATGTCAGTCCTGGGTCTTTCCTGCTGGCCGACATTGGCATGTCCCGTTCGGTTGCTGTGCGCCGGCACCTGCTGCGGCTCGATCCCAGCAGCAACGCCCACATTGTGCACGACGGCGGGACGGGCGGTCCCAGCCTGAAGTACCTTGACCTTGCCGTTGTGGTGGGCCACGACGTGGTGCACGCCTCTACGTCCGCCCGCTTCATGGGTGCCGAGCGGCCACACTTGTTTGTGCTGCTCCGCGAGCAGGACGGCGTGGTGGGTCCGCTGGTGGTGCCCGGCGAAACCGCGTGCGCAGAGTGCGTGGAACGGCACCGCAGCACCCACGATCCACAGTGGTTGGAGATGTGTGTCCAGCTGGGAAGCAGCGAACAGAATGCCGCAGGCCACAGGCGCACGGCGCACTTGTTGGAGAACGCGGCCCTTGCCGTCAGCTTGGCGGGGACGGCTGCCCAGCACGCCCTCGTGTTCCTGGACGCGGTGAACCAGCCCGCCTCGTGGTCATCCGTGTTGACGTTCCACCCGGACAACGGGCGGTGGACGCAGCAAGAGTTCATCCCCCACCCCGAGTGCGGCTGCCAGTGGCAGAATCAGCCGCCGGCCACAATCTCCAGCACTGCCTCACCGTAGCGTTCCAGTTTGGCCGGGCCCACCCCGGGCAGTGACGCCAGGGCATCAAGGTCCTGTGGCGCCGCCTCGGCGATGGCCATGAGGGTGGCATCCGTAAACACCACGAAGGCCGGGACCTCAGCGGCCGAGGACTCCTTCAGACGCCACTGGCGCAATTGTTCAAAGATTGCTTCGTCGTAACCCGGCGGGCAGTCGGGGCAGCGGCCAACCTTCCGCTCAGCACCGGTGTTGAGGATCTTCCCGCAGACCCGGCACACGGAAGGGCCCGCCACCTTGCGCGACTTCTTCGCCGCGGCCTGGCGGGGGCCCGTGGGTGCGCCGCCCACCGAGCTGGGCCGCAGGCCGTCCAGGAACCTGGAGGGCCTGCGGTTGGCCCGTCCGCCCGGGGTCCGGGCGGTTGACCAGGAGAAGTTCAGGAATTCCCGGGCGCGGGTGATGCCCACGTACAGCAGCCGGCGTTCCTCGTCGACAGTTTCCGGGGTGTCAGCAAAGGAAATGGGCATGAGCCCTTCACTGAGCCCCACCAGGAACACCGCATCCCACTCCAGGCCCTTGGCCGAGTGCAACGATGCGAGGGTGACGCCCTGGACAGTGGGTGCGTGCTGTGCAGAGGCGCGCTCCTGCAGCTCGGACACGAAGTCAACCAGCGTAAAAACGTGCTCGGGGGTGCTGCGTGAAACAAACAGTTCATCGGCCAGGGCCACCAGCGCCGACAGGGACTCCCAGCGTTCACGCACCGCACCACCGGTCTTGGGCGCCTCCGCCTGGTAGCCAAGGTTTTGGAGCACATCGCGCACCAGTTGGCCCAGCGGCTCGTCTTCGGCTGCTCGTGAGGCGGCGCGCAACTGCAGCATGGCATCGCGGACTTCCTTGCGGGCAAAGAACCTTTCGCCGCCTCGCAATTGATAGCCGACTCCCGCACCCGTGAGCGCCTGCTCATAGGCTTCGGACTGCCCATTGGTGCGGAACAGCACAGCAATTTCGCTGGCGGGCGTGCCGTGCTCAATGAGGATCTTGATTCTGGCGGCAACCGCCGCTGCCTCGGCTTCGTCGTCGCTGCACTCCAGAAATTCCGGGGCCGGGCCGCCGGGGCGCTGGGCCACCAGCTCCAGGGGTGCCGACCACAGGGCATCGGCGCTCAAGCCACCGCTGCGGCGGTTGCCCAGCAGCGAGTTGGCGAGCCCCACCACCTGCGGGGTGGAACGGTAGTCGCGGACCAGTTTGACCACATTGGCTTCAGGGAAGCGCTTGGGGAAGTCAAGCAGGTGCCGCGGCGTGGCACCGGTGAAGGAGTAGATGGTCTGGCTGGCGTCGCCCACCACACAGAGTTCGTCGCGCCCGCCCAGCCACAAATCGAGCATGCGCTGCTGTAGCGGGGACACATCCTGGTACTCGTCCACCACAAAATGCCTGTACTGGTCGCGGACAGTGGCCGCCACCCGCGGGTCCTCCTGCAGGATGCCCACGGTGATGAGCAGCACGTCCTCAAAGTCAATGAGATTCCTGTCCGCCTTGACGTCCTCGTAGCCCTGGAAAAGCCGTCCCACCGCCACTTTGTCCAGGCCGCCGGGCTCGCCGCGGTCAACTGCCTTCAAAAGGTACGTCTCCGGGGTGAGCATGGAAACCTTGGCCCACTCAATTTCCGCCGCCAGGTCACGGATGGAAGCCCTGTCGGCGGGCAGCCGCAGTCGGCGGGCCGCCTCACCAATGATGGTTGCCTTGTGTTCCAGCAGGCCCGGCAACTGGCCGCCGACGGCGTGTGGCCAGAAATACTGCAGCTGCCGCAACGCTGCGGCATGGAAGGTGCGGGCCTGCACGGCTCCCACGCCCAGGTCACGCAGGCGGGTGCGCATCTCCGCGGCCGCGCGGGCGGTGAACGTCACGGCCAAGAGCCTGTTGGGATTGTAGACACCCGTGTGCACGCCGTAGGCAATGCGGTGGGTGATGGCACGGGTTTTGCCCGTGCCGGCACCCGCCAACACACACAAGGGACCACTCAGTGTTGTGGCCACAGTGCGTTGTTCCTCATCCAGTCCGGCCAGGATGCGTTCCTCGGCGGTTCCCTCATCCATGACTGGCAGACCGGTTAGACGTGAATCAAAACTCATGGCTGCTCTCCAGCTTCCAGGATGGGACCGCCGTACCAGTGCTCAATCAAAGACCGGGCAATGGACTGCCTGTGGGAAATGGCCGCCTCGCCCTGGAGCACGGCGGTTTGCAGTTCCTCCCGGCTAAACCACTTGGCTTCCCTGACCTCAACATTGTCAGGTGTTGGCACCACGTCATCCGTGTAGCCAATGAAGCCCAGCATCAGGGAGCGGGGGAACGGCCAGGCTTGGGAGCCAAAATACTCCAGTGAATGGAGGTGGACACCCACCTCCTCGGAAATCTCACGGACGGCCGCCTGTTCGGCGCTCTCCCCCGCCTCGGCAAACCCGGCCACGGTGGAGTACCTGTGGAGGTCCCACGCGAAGTTGTTGGCCAGCAGGATCCGCTGGTCGGCGCCCACTATGGCCACGATGACGGCCGGATCGGTGCGGGGAAAGTGCTCTGAAGCGTCCACCGGGCAGCGTCGCATCCACCCGGCCGTGGCCACCTCCGTCAGGCTTCCGCACCGAGGGCAGCATGGGTGGGTGGTGTGCCAATTGGCCACGGCGGCAGCCTGGATGAACACCTCCGCATCGGCGGCAGGCAGATGCGCGGCCGCCTCACGGTACGTGCCAAAGGTGGCGCCGGCCGGCACCCAGGCCGGCACGTGGGCCTGGTCCGGAAGACCGGCGTCGTTCGGGAGAATGTGGAGCACCAGGGATGTCTTGGCTGGCAGCTGGTGGTCATGGTCATCGTTGACCTTGCCCAAGAACACTGTGATAGTGCTGGCCGGAAGCGCCGCGGGGAGGTCCGCGGGGTCCAAGTAGCTCAGCGCACCGCCACTCATCAGGGCCTTGCCCTTGTGCAGGAGCACCACCCGGTGCGAGGGATCGCGCTGCACGGCATCCAAGTAGCCGGGTTCAATACGTTGCTCGCACGCCCTGTCAAGAACTGTTTCGGCAGAGGGCTTGGATGTGGTCATGCTTCTACCGTACGCATCCGCGGCTTGTTTTTACATTCCATACCCGCGTGATTGTGGACAAGTTGACGGGCTTGGCCACTACTTCTCACGACTCGCCGCCGCAACGGCGCTGCGTTGGCGCAATAGCGTTCTACGGTAGAGGTGTGAGAAGAATGACTGCAATCGAATTGGCCGCTATTGCCAGCGCTGCCGTGCCCGGACTTAACGTGACCGCCTTTGGCCCGGAGCCAGATGACACTGCCGATTTCTGCTCAGCTTTGCTCGTTGATTCGGACAAGCGGCGTTGGCGGGTGCGCTCCCCGCGGCATGCCGAGGCAAGCACACGCCTGGAAACCGAACGCCAGGTGCTGCGCGCGTTCCCGCCCGCCATCCGCGCCGAACTGCCGTTCCTGCTGCCTACGGTTGCCGGGACTGTCCGCCAGGGCGAGCTCACCACTTTTGTGTATTCCCACATTGCCGGCCGGGCCGCCACGGTGGAGGAATTGGCTGCCGGAAGCGCCGCGATGGCGTTGGAGATTGGCACGGCCATCGCCGCCATCCATGACCTGCCGCAGGACCTTGTCACCACCTACGACCTGCCCAGCTACACGGCCAATGAATTCCGCCAGCGCAAGCTCAACGAGCTGGACCAGTCGGCCACCACCGGCAAGATCCCGCCGGCCCTGCTGCGCCGCTGGGAACATGCCATGGAGGATGTGGCCCTCTGGCGTTTCAACGCGTGCGTGGTCCACGGGGACCTGCATGAGGACAACATATTGCTCGACGGCGAGAGCGTCACGGCTGTCATTGGCTGGACGGATCTGCGCGTGGGCGACCCCGCGGACGACTTTGCCTGGCTGGTGGCCGTGAACGATTCCACCTTTGTGGACGCTGTGATGGCGGCCTATGCGGCGGCGCGCCAGGAGACTCCCGATCCCCACCTGTTGCGCCGTGCCGCCCTGAGCGCCGAATTTGCGCTGGCCCAGTGGCTTGTCAAGGGCTATGCTGCGGACAGTGCGCGCATGGTGGAGGACGCAGAGTCCATGCTGCGCACCCTGGAGGCCGACATTGCCGAGCACGGTGGGCAGCCCATCAGTGTTGAAGCCACTGTGGTGCCTGTTGCCCCCGCCGACGCTGTCACCACACCTGTCAGCGGGACTGTCAGCGGGACTGCAGAGGAAGGTGCTGACGAAACAGCAGGCGACGGCGCCCCCCACAATGCGGATGCCGACGGCGGAGAGACTGCCAACCCCGCCGGCGACACTGACACTGAAAAGGCCGGCGCAACGGAGCTGTCCGATGCGGACACTGCATCCGCAACGGAACCGGCCACAGCCTCCTTGAAGGTCATCCCTCTCAAGAAGCAGTAGGCGGCAGACCCTAGGCGGAGTAGGCGTTGGTGACGATCGCCTCCAGCTCGTCCTGGCCCGCCAGGTCCACGGGACGGATCAGTTTGTCCTGGCCCACATAGTAAAACGCTGCACGAACCTGCTCCAGGGGCACACCCTTGAGCCGTGACCAGGCCAGCCTGTACACAGCCAGCTGAACGCCCCGCACCGCCAGCTGCGCCTTGGATGGGACCTTTCCGGTTTTCCAGTCGATCAGGTCCCAGCCGCCGTCGTCGTCGCGGAAGATCGCATCAATGCGCCCGCGCACCACAACCCCGGCAACCCTTGTCTCAATGGGCACCTCCAGTTCGGCCGGGATGCGGGCCGCCCACGCGGAGTTCTTGAACGTTTCCTGCATGTCGGCAAGGCCATAGGCCTCATCAACATACGCGTCAGCGCCCGGCACCTCGTCAAAGTCCAGCTGGCCACTGGTCCCAAAGTAATCTTCAATCCAGCTGTGGAAGGCGGTTCCCTTTCTGGCCGCCATGCCGGGCTTGGTGGGCACGGGCCGGCGCATGGCACGGGTGACCTTCTCCGGGTCTTCGCCGAGGGCCACCAGCCTCGATGCTGAAATATGGGGTGGCAGCTCCACGCGGAGTTGATCGGATGCCACCTGCTCCTGGGCCAGTAGAACGGCCAGTTCCCTGCCCCAGTGCGGGTTGGCGTCAAGGAACTCCTGAGCATCCAAATCCGCGGCATCGGCCAGCTGCAGCCTTGCTGACCGGACGGCTGCCGCGGAGCGTTCGGCGTTCTCGCGCCGCCCCAGCTGCTCCGCAACGCCGCTTCGGCCCACGATGACGGGACCGTTGAGCGGATCGTAAGGCCATTGGGCGCTTTCGGCCCCTGCGCTCACAGGGTTCTCAGCCTCCTCCACGGGATCCTCAAACCACTGCGAAATCTCCGCTGTGTGAGCGGCACCCTCAGCCAGGGGCAGCAGTTCGACCAGGAACTTCGACGGTTCCAGCGGCTTCTTCCCGCTCCCCCAGACGGTGCCAGAGCACATGAGGAAGTCGCGGGCGCGGGTGAAGGCAACATAGGCCAGCCGCCGTTCCTCCTCTTCGCCGTGCAGCAGGACGTCATCGGCAAACAATTTCTCGTTCTCCATCAACGTTTTCGAATCCGGCACGTTGAGGTCCCATTCGGGCAGGTCCTCCCTGTCCCCACGCAGAGGCCATGGGAGGGATTTGGCGCCAGTACTCCACCGATCCGCCCGGGTGCTGGGAAACGCGCCGGCATTCATGCTCGGCACAAACACCACATCCCATTCCAGCCCCTTGGACGCGTGCACTGTCAGCAGGGCCACGGCGTCCGGATTACTCTCGGTGGGGGTCATTTCCAGTCCACCCTCCTCGGATTCCGCTGTTTCCAGCCAGCCGAGGAACGCATCCAGGTCAACCCTCTGGGCTGCCTGCATGAACGTTGCCGCGGCGTCGGCGAAGGCATCCAGGTTCCGCCGTGCATGGTGGATGCTGGAGCCGGGTTTGGCAGCCAGCTCAATGTCCAGAAGCATGGTCCGCTCCACCACGCCGAGCAGGTTGCTCAGGTCCTCCCCCACGAAGGTTCGCAGCACCCGCAGCTCGTCCCGCAAGGCCAGCAGCCGTGTCCTGGCAACGACGCTGAGCGGGCGTGCAGCCTCCGGCCAGTAGTCGGGGCTGAGGTAGTCCAGGGCTTCGATCAAGGAGGACGAATCCACCAGATCGGCGGCCACCACGGTTTCTGGAACATCGGCGGCCGGCGGTGCATCCGGGCTTGCCCCGGCATCGGCCCGCACGGCGGCGTCAAAGTCCACCCTGTTTCTGGACGCCCACTGCCTGCGCCGGGCCAGGTACCGCGCCCAATCCGCAAAGGCCATCAAGTCGGCCGGACCAATACGCCACCTGGCACCTGTCAGCAGGCGCATCAGGGCATCGGAGCGGCCGGGATCGGCAATGACCCGCAAGGTGGAGACGAGGTCCACAATTTCCGGGGTCCCCAGCAGTCCGCCTAGGCCCACAATCTCGTAGGGAATCCCCCGGGCCTCAAACACCGATTGCAGGCGCGGAAATTGTGCACGACGGCGGCACAGCACTGCCACTGTCATGGCACCTTGGGCGCCCCCGCGGTGGCTGAAATCGCCCTTCCGGGCCAAAATCTGATCGGCAATGGCCTCTGCCTGCTCCAGTTCAGTCTCGTACCGGGCCAGCACTACCTCCCCAGCTTGCGCGTTGGGCTTTTCCCGCAGGGGCGACACCACCACGTTGGGCCCGGCCGCTGCGCGCTCCGCCTCGGAGAGGCCTGCCGCCAACTTGGCGTTGGCCTTGCGGGTCTGGGCCTGGGCCAGTTCCGCTGACATGACGTTCGCTGCGGTGAGGATGTGGGCGGAATTGCGCCAGGCAATGGTGAGCTCGGCCGTTGGCGCGTACCCGCCGTCGTGCTTGAGGAAAATCTCCGGGAACCTGAACAGCTGGCCGGCGGAGGCGCCCCGGAACCCGTAGATGGACTGGTGGGGATCGCCCACCGCCGTGACGGGGTGCCCGCCGCCAAAGAGCTGGGCAAAGAGCTGCAGCTGGGCGTGCGAGGTGTCCTGGAATTCATCCAGCAGCACCACCTTGTAGCGTTGGCGTTCCATCACCCCCGCGTGGGGGACGTCCTGGGCAATCTTGGCCGCAAGGGCCACCAGGTCCCCGTAGTCAAGGACGTTGCGGCGGCGTTTGGCCTCCGCGTAGTTCTGCACCAGGGCCGTCACGGAAGCGCGCGTGCGCAGCACATCCAACTGCTTCTTGACGGCGGCCGTGGCTGGTTTGGCGGTCTCGGCAATGTAGGGCAGGGCCGCAAAACTGCCGATGTAGCCCTCAATCACGTTCTTCACCTGGGCGGGATCCTGCAGGTGCTCGGCACATTCACCGGCCAAATCCATGACCGACTGAATCAGCGTGGACTTGGCGGCCGTGAAGTGTTCGTGGGCACCATCATGGGCCTCCACCACTTCACTGGCCAGCTGCCAGGCCTCCGCGGCACCCATCACCACGGCGTCCCGTTCAATGCCCAGGCGCAGTCCGTAGTCGGTGACAATGCCGCTGGCGTAGGAATGGTAGGTGGACACCTTGGGTTCCAGCGCGTCCCGGGCGGCTGCGGCCGGGGCCAGGTCCACCTCACCGGAGCGGGCCAGGGTGCCTAATTTGGCCAGCTGGCCCCTGATCCTGGCAGCGAGCTCCCCCGCCGCCTTGCGGGTGAAGGTGACGCCAAGGATTTCCTCGGGCAGCACCAGGCCGTTGGCCACCAGCCACACCACACGGTCGGCCATGGTGGTGGTCTTGCCCGATCCAGCCCCGGCAATGACCAGCAGCGGTTCAAGCGGGGCACAAATAATGCCTGCCTGCTCGGCCGTGGGCGGGCGCTGTTCCAACAAATCGGCAAGTTCGTAGGGGCTCAGAAGCGGTGAAAGGCTCATTCGGTGATTTGTTTCCCTTCCGGGCACAGCGGGCAAATAGTGGGCAGCGGGCAGCCATTGCGCTCGGACCAGTCGGCGCCGTGGCGGGCTGGGAACACGGACTGGGCCATCAACAAGGCGGCCTCCATGACCTTTTTAGTGGGGTCGTCCTCACTTCCTGACACCATAGCTGCCTGGTCCTGGGTTTTTACCGCCTTGGTGCCGTCCCCCAGCGGCAGCAGCGCCGCCCCTCCGGAGGCCGCCCCTGCCAAACCGGCGGCAGCGGCTTGTTCGGCGAAGCCGCCAGCGGTCACAGCCACCTGGTAGGCGCCAAGCTGAGGATGCGCCGCAACCTGCTCCTTGGTGGGTTTACTGCGCCCTGTCTTGATGTCCACAACAATCAGCCTGCCGTTGGCATCGGCTTCCAGCCTGTCCACCTGGCCCCGCAAAACAACCATCCGGCCGAGATCAGGCGTCCCGGCACCGGCTGCTGTCCAGTCGCCGTCGGCATTCCCCGTTGCGGGCAGCTCCCCCAATTCCACACTGAAGTTCTGCTCAACGCCCAGCAGGGTGCGGCCATCCTGCCGGGCAGTGATGACATATTGGGCCAGTTTGCCCAGCATCTCCTGGGCGCGCCGGTAGTCCACATCGCTTTCCCACGATTCCGGCAGGCCAAGGGACGGCCACCGTTTGTCCAGCTCCGCGAGGTATTCGTGGCCGGCCCCGTTGGGAATGTCCTGGGCGATGGCGTGAATCAGGGTGCCCAAGCTGCGGGCAAAGTCGGTGGTTGCTTCCCCGCCGGCTGCCTTGATAAACCAGTTCAGCGGCGATTTCACCACCTCTTCAACCTTCGACGGCGAGACGGTCACCGGCTCGCCCGGGGCAATGATGGGCGCATCCGTGCTCAGGGGCAGCAGCCCCCACCATTGCTGCGGATCAGCACCGGCAATGTCCTTCTGCGCCAGCACCGCCAGCATTCGCCCCGCCTCAGGGTCGGCATGCATTTCCGATTCCTGCCGCAACTCAGCCACCAAAGACCGCAGCGTCATGGGCCGCGGCACGTGTTCAACGGGGCGCACGGGGTATTGGGATTCACCGCCGGAATCGGTGACGGGGATGTATGGTGCTGCCAGGTCAACGAACTGTGAAGGCTGCAGGTCGTGGCCGGCGGCCGCCGTGAGAATGAGTTTCTCGCTGGCCCGCGACATGGCCGCGGCAAAACTGCGGAGTTCGTCATACCTGATGTCCCGCAGGCGCGCGGCAGGCTCGATCTGGCGGGCAGCCTGGGCACCCATTTCCAGGACATCCACCAGCAATTGGCTGCCCAGTAGCTCACCACGCAGGCGGGTGTTGGGCCAGACGCCCTCCTGCAGGCCAGCCACAATGACCACAGGCCATTCCCTGCCGGCAGCGCTGGCAGGTGTCAGGATTTCCACTGCGTCAGAGCGCTGTGCGCGCGCCGCCAGGGTGTCCATGGGCAGTTCCTGGCTCATCAAGTAGTCAAGGAACTGCTGGGGGCTGGAGCCTGGCAGCTGGTCAACATAGCGCTCGGCCGTTTGGAACAGGGCCATGACGGCGTCAAGGTCCCTGTCGGCGCGGATGCCCGTGGGCCCGCCGCGCAAGGCCTGGGATTCCCACGTCCCGGAACTGTCGCAGGCATCCCACAGGGCCCAGAGCACAGTTTCGGCGTTGGCGCCGGGCAGGGCCACGGCCTGGTGTCCGGCCGCGAGCATGGCGGAAATCCTTGTGGCGTTGGCGGCTTCCCAGCCCAGCCCGGCCAACTTTTCCGGATTGAGCAGCGCCTCCACCAGCAGTTCGTCACTGACACGCCCCCCGCCGGAATGCAGTTCCTGCTGCCGCAGGGCCTGGCGCAGGCGCCGCAGCTGCAGGGCAGTGGAACGCCCCAACCGGGAGGTCAACAGCGCAACGGCGGCCTCGGCGTCGAACATCGAAGGGGCCAACGCCACGGCGAAGGCCTCAAGCAAGGGGCGCACGGCTGGCTCATCCCGCACGGGGTTCTCCGCCACGGGAACCTTCACGGCAATGCCCTGCCCGCTCAAGTAGCGTTGCAGGGCGGCAAGGGCCGATCCTGTGCGCACAATGACAGCAATCTCATTCAGGCCGTGCCCGCCCAGGTGCTGCAGGTGCAGGATGCGTTCGGCCACCAGGCGCAGCTCGTGCACCTCGGAGGCCACAACATGGGCGCTGACATAGGATTCGGGGTTCGCGTCACCAGCCTGCGGCCAGTTGAGTTCGCGCGCCTTGTGACCGCCACGAATCTGGAAGATGCGCTCAGCCACCCCCGACCAGGCTGCGGCCAGCGGCCGGCTCATCCGGTGGGAGGTGGACAGCGAAAATTGCCGCAGCGGAAACTCGTCGCTGCCCAAGGATTCGCCCAGCGTGGCCACCAGGTCCGGGCGGGCGCCGCGGAAGCCCTGGACCACCGTGTCCGGTGACGCCGCGACCAGCACATCCTTGCCATGGCCCACCAACTGCAGGAGCTCGTGCACCGCCTTGTTGGCCTCCTGGATGTCGTCAACCACAATGAGGGAAAGCCGGTGGCGTTCCTGGGCGAGGAATTCCGGGTCGATGCGCAGCAGGGTTGTTGCCGCGGTGATGATGCCTGCGGGGTCAAAGGAGCCCGACTTGCCCCAATCCACCACATCCCGGTACTCGCCGTACAGAGCGGCCGCAGCCACCCAATCGGGGCGCTGATTGGCCACACCCAGCTCGGCCAGATCATCGGGCGCCAGGCCGTACTCAATGACCCGGTCAAAGAGTTGGCGGATCTCCTGGCGGAACCCGCGGGTGTCCAGGGCCTCGGCAAGTTCCGCCGGCCATTGGGGGTCCGTGCCCAGCCCCATCCTGTGGCCAGCCAGCAGGTCCTTGATGATGAGGTCCTGCTCGGGACCGCTCATGAGCCGTGGCGGGCCGTCCAGGTGTGGCATGCGGCCCTCCACCTTGGCCCGGCGCAGGAGATCGAAGGCATAGGAGGACCAGGTTCTGGCTGGCGAGGTGCTCAAACTTCTGCTCAGCCGGGCGCTGAAGCCATTGCGCAACCGGGCGGCGGCCAGGCGAGATGGCGCCAGCAGCAAGGCACCGGCCGGATCAACGGCGTCGTGCTCAATCCTTTTCACGGCAGCCTCAATCAGCACCGTGGACTTGCCGGTGCCAGGGGCGCCCCAGATCAATACGGGCCCGGTTCCGGGCATGAGCTCAACCACTGCCTGCTGGCCGGGACTCAGCAGCGGCGCACTGACATCGCTTTGGGCGGGCGCCACCAGGGTGAGTTTGGGCAGCAGCTGCGCAGGCCCGGCATGGCTGGACCTCGGCTGCTCCTGCTTTGCTTGCATGCTCATGTTCCCAGTCCATCACGAGGCTCTGACATTGGCGCGCTCTGTGCTGGTGCCCTGTTTTCTGGCGCCTTGCCAGCCGGCGGCAGCTGGTCCTCGGCGTGCAGGCGCCCGGCGATGGCGTCGATGACTAAGAAATCCGCCTCGCGCGGATTCCAGCGGGCCGTTTTCATGTCCACGCGCCAGCCGGGGGTGCGGCCGGGCATTTGCGGCCCGGCAAGGTCACCACGCAGGGCTGTGCCCTCCTGACGGTAGTGGCCCAGTGCCCGCGCCTCGTGGCCCTGCGGGGCGCTGCCACTGGCCCGGATCACCCGCCACCAGGGCACGGCGCCGCCGTCGACGGACATGGCTGCACCCACCTGCCGCGGGCCGCCGCTCTCCAGCAACGCCGCAATGTCCCCATAGGACAAAACACTGCCCGCGGGGATCAACTCAGCCACGGCCAAAACCGCCTCAACATACTGCTCACGCATGCTTCAAGCGTAGTTCGCCGCGGCGGCCCGCGCGCCCGGATGTCCGCCCCAACGGGTAGCGTTGGGGCATGACTAGCTGGAGCATGCACCCCCGGGCCGCGTTTGACTTGGAAACCACGGGCAAGGATCCCCGGACTGCCCGGATTGTGACTGCCTCCATTGTGGTGGTTGATGAGACTGGCGCCGTGGTTGACGTGCACGAATGGCTCGCGGATCCGGGCATGGAGATTCCCGAGGAAGCGGCAGCCATTCACGGGGTCAGCACCGAGCATGCCCGTGAGCATGGACGCCCGGCGGCTGTTGTGGCTGCCGAGGTGGGCGCCGTCCTGGCCACTCTTTTTGCCAACAACATCCCCGTGATTGCCTTCAACGCCAGCTACGACTTCACCGTCCTAGCCCATGAGGCTCGACGGCACGGCTTGGCACAGATCACCGCCGCCCCGGTCATTGACCCCTTCATCTGCAACAAGCACCTGGACAAATTCCGTAAGGGCAGCCGGACGCTGGTTGCCCTCTGCGAGGAATACGGGATTAAGCTCGACGCCGCCCACACCTCGGCTGCCGACGCTGAAGCCACGCTGCGGCTGGCCGACGCCTTGGCAGCTAAATACAGCGCACTGCGCATTGACGTCATGGAGTTGCACACCTTGCAGGTCACCTGGGCCTTGGAGCAGGCCGCTGATTTCCAGGGATATCTGCGACGGGTCAAGGATCCGGCGGCTGTCATTGAGGGCGATTGGCCGGTACTTCCCTAACGCCAGGAGGCACTTGACGCTTTTTCAATAAACATGATCTAAATCACAGCACCGGATGCCTCACTCTCGGAGCACAGTGGCACGTCAGTCGTGCAGCAGTGTGACCCCGGCAACGCCCGCGCCATTCACCGAATCAACATTGATCGCACCTTGTTCTGCGAAATGCCAATTTTGGCAAGCATAAATTCGCATCCGCCACATTTTGAGGCCGGATGACATAATTTAGTTTTGTGGCCCGAGTTCTGCTACGAAACTCCTGTGAGTTTCTTCACCACTCCCCACGCTACGCTTCCCCCGCCCGATGCGTCTTTCGGGCCGGGCACCTGCAATGAAAGTGAAAGTTTGATGAAGAAATCAGCCCTCAAGTGGCTCACCACAGTCCCCGTTGCCGTTGCACTGGCGTTCTCGCTGGCAGCCTGCGGCGGAGCGGCCACTGACTCCGGCTCAGCCAAGCCCACAGATGCGCTGGCTGGCAGCGACCAGGTGTCACTGGACAAGTACACCACCAAGGACGTCACCCCCTTGGACAAGATTGACACGGCAGCTCTTGGCTTGACCACCCCCGGCACCATCTCGGTTGGCACGCTCTCCGATGCCCCGCCGAACATCTTCTTGAAGGACGGCAAGTTCACCGGCTACGACAACGAGCTGCTGCGCGCCATGGGCGAGAAGCTTGGCTTGAAGGTTGAGTTCAAGTCCACTGACTTCGCCGCCTTGTTGGCCCAGGTTGAGAACAAGCAGTTCGACGTCGGATCCTCCTCGATCTCCACCACGGACGCACGCCGCAAGAACGTTGGCTTCACCAACGGCTATGACTTTGGCTACATGGCCGTTGTGGCGAAGACCGATTCGGCCATCAAGGGTTTCGCGGATCTGAAGGCAGATACCCGCATTGCAGTTGTCAGCGGCACCGTGCAGGATGACTACGTCACCAACACCTTGAAGATTGAGCCGGTCCGCTTCTCCGACTACAACACGGCTTACGCCAACTTGAAGAACGGCCAGGTTGACGCCTGGGTTGCACCTTCCCAGCAGGCCACCGGCCAGGTCAAGGACGGCGACGGCACTGTCATCGCCGAAGAAGTTGTCAACACTCAGAACTTCACCGCCTACGCCGTGAACTCCGAGAACAAGGCCTTGACGGACGCACTGAACTCCGCCTTGGACGCAGTCATCGCCGATGGCACGTGGTCTAAACTGACCAAGGAATGGTACCCAACCCGTTCCATGCCCGCTGACTGGTCACCGGGTTCCAAGGCAGTAACAGTCCCGAAGGCCTAATTTTTTATGGATGTACTCGAGCAGCTCGCAAAAACGTTTTTTGACTGGGAGGCTATGGCGGAAGTAATTCCCGCCATGCTCACGGTCGGTTTGCCCAATACTTTGATTTTGGCCGTCTCCTCGGCAATCATCGGGTGTGTCCTGGGCATGATCTTGGCAGTCATGGGAATTTCCAGGAATCCCATTCCTCGCTGGATCGCCCGGGTGTACACGGACATTTTCCGTGGTCTGCCAGCCATTTTGACCATTCTCCTGATTGGTCTGGGGCTTGGCCCGGTATTCCGTATCCTCACGGGCAGCACCAACCCTTACCCCTTGGGTATCTTGGCGCTTTCCTTGATGGCTGCGGCCTACATTGGCGAAATCTTCCGTTCAGGCATTCAAAGCGTTGAAAAGGGTCAGCTCGAGGCGTCCCGCGCCCTGGGGTTTAGCTACAGCTCAGCCATGGTGCTGATAGTTATTCCCCAGGGCATCAGGCGCGTACTGCCCGCGCTGGTGAACCAGCTGATCACCTTGATCAAGGAATCTTCCTTGATCTACATGCTGGGCCTGCTGGCCAGCCAGCGCGAAATCTTTAGGATCGGCAACGACGCTGCCGCCAACACCGGCAACCTGTCACCCCTGATCGCCGCCGGTCTGCTGTACTTGTGCCTGACCATTCCGCTGACCCACCTGGTGAACTTTATGGACAAGCGCATGCGTGAGGGCAAAGCCCAAAAGGTTGAACCCGATGAAGCAGCAGCAGTAATTGGAAAGGGACTCTAAACCATGAGTGAATTTAGTTCAGGAACCCTGACCGCCAAGAACATCCATCTTTCCTTTGGTTCCAACCATGTCTTGCGTGGCATCGACTTGCACGTGCCCAAGGGCACCACGGCGTCCGTGATCGGCCCCTCGGGGTCGGGCAAGTCAACGCTGCTGCGGGTCATGAACCGGTTGATCGAACCGGATCAGGGCGACATCTTTCTCGATGACCGCTCAGTCCTGAAGGACAACCCGGACGAGCTGCGCCGTCGCATTGGCATGGTCTTCCAGCAGTTCAACTTGTTCCCGCACAAGACGGTCGTCCAGAATGTGTCCCTGGCGCTGAGCAAGATCCGCAAGATGCCCAAGGACCAGGCTCACGCCAAGGCGCTGGAGCAGCTGGACCTTGTTGGCCTCAAGCACAAGGCGGACGCCCGCCCCGGCAACCTTTCCGGTGGCCAGCAGCAGCGCGTGGCGATTGCCCGCGCGCTGGCCATGGAGCCCGAGGTCATGTTCTTTGACGAGGCCACCTCAGCTTTGGATCCGGAACTGGTCAAGGGGGTGCTGGCGTTGATGACGGACCTGTCCAAGGGCGGCATGACAATGGTTGTGGTGACCCACGAGATGGGCTTCTCCCGCAACGTCTCCGACACCGTGACGTTCATGGACGGCGGCGTGGTGGTTGAAACCGGTTCGCCGGATGAGCTGTTCACGGCACCGAAGACGGACCGCCTCAAGGGCTTCCTCTCCGACGTCCTCTGATTTTTTCAACTGACCCGCAGAAAACGGCGAAAATATGCGTTTTGGACGCCATTTTCGCCGTTTTCTGCGGGTCAGATGTTTAAACCCGTTCAAGGGGTTCGTGCGGCTCTTTCGGAAGCACGACGGCGATCGCCTCGCCCGGGCGGATGGTGCCGCCGCGGCGGACAACACCCATGATGCCGGCCCGCCGGATGAGGGTCCCGGCGTTGTCGTAGCCCACGAGCTCCTTGAGCAGACCGGCCCGAAAGTCCTCAATTTGCGAACAGGGATTGCGCAGGCCCGTCACCTCCACCACGGCGTCGGGGCCCAGTTGCAGCAGGGTGCCGCGCGGCAGACCCAGTAGATCTAGGCCGGTGGTGGTCACGTTCTCGCCAAGATCCCCAGGCTCAACTGTGAATCCGCGGCCACCCAGCCAGTCGAACAGCTCCTGGTGCATCAGGTGGACCTGGCGCAAGTTGGGCTGCGTGGGATCCGCACGGACCCGGGAACGGTGTTGGACGGTGG
Organism: Arthrobacter sp. HLT1-20; assembly: GCF_054510895.1. Taxonomy (NCBI): domain Bacteria; kingdom Bacillati; phylum Actinomycetota; class Actinomycetes; order Micrococcales; family Micrococcaceae; genus Arthrobacter; species Arthrobacter sp. HLT1-20. The sequence goes on from NZ_JBTNDR010000004.1 coordinate 35,595, forward strand.
CACCACTGTGGGCATCACCGGTCACGCCAAGTCCGGCCTGCAGCTCGATCACAGCCACTGCTTTTTTGCTGAAACGGTGGGCGGTGTCGGCATGGACGGCCACGATCTGCGCAATAGTGTTCACGGCATCAGTCTAAGCACACCCCATGGAACTGACTCGCTACTAGCGGGTCGCTCCCGCCGCAGCCTTCGCAGCAGCCGGCAGGGCTGCGAAAATGCGGTTCATGGCGGCGTCGTCATGGGCGGCGGACAGGAACCAGGCCTCGAAGACGCTGGGCGGCAGGTACACGCCCGAATCCAGCATGGAGTGGAAGAATGGCGCGTAGCGGAATGCCTCCTGGGCCTGCGCGTCGGCGTAGTTGCGGACCCCGGAAACGGAGGTGCCGAAGGCCACCGAGAACAGGTTCCCGGCCCGCTGGATGGAGTGGTCAGCACCCTCGGCGGACAAGGCAGAAGACAAGGCGCCGGACAGTTCCAGTGACCGTGCATCAACAATCTCGTAGACAGATGCAGTTGCGGCCGTCAGGGTGGCAACACCGGCAGCCATGGCTACGGGGTTGCCGGACAACGTGCCAGCCTGGTAGACCGGGCCCAAGGGGGCGAGGTAGTCCATGACGTCCGCACGGCCACCGAGCGCCGCCGTGGGAAGCCCGCCGCCAATGACCTTGCCGAAGGTGAACAGGTCGGGCGTCCACCCTTCCGAAGCGCCGGTCAGGCCCCAGTACCCGGCTGCCCCAACGCGGAATCCGGTCAGGACCTCGTCCAGGATCAGCAGGGCGCCGTGGGCTGAGGTGATGCGGGAGAGGCCGGCATTGAACCCGACGCCCGGCGTCACCACACCCATGTTGGCGGGCGCTGCTTCGGTGATGACGGCGGCAATCCTGTCCCCATGAGCGGCAAATGCGGCTTCAACGGCGGCCAGGTCGTTGTACGGCAGCACCAGGGTCTCGGCGGCCGTTGCGGCCGTGACACCGGCCGAGCCGGGCAGGGCGAGGGTGGCCAGGCCAGAACCGGCTGCGGCCAGCAGCGAATCCAGGTGGCCGTGGTAGCAGCCGGCAAACTTAATGATCAGGTCCCGGCCGGTGAATCCGCGGGCCAGGCGCACGGCCGTCATGGTGGCCTCGGTGCCGGTGGACACCATGCGCAGGCGTTCGACGCCGGACACGCGCCCCTGCACCAGGGCGGCCAGTTCGCTTTCGGCCGGGGTGGAGGCGCCGAAGCTCAGGCCGTGGTCAACGGCTGTGTGGACTGCCGCCAGCACGTCGGGGTGGGCGTGGCCCAGCAGTGCCGGCCCCCAGGAGCAGACCAGGTCAACGTAGTCGCGGCCGTCGGCGTCGGTCAGGTAAGCGCCCTTGGCGTTGACCATGAAGCGCGGGGTTCCGCCCACGGAGCCAAAAGCGCGCACGGGCGAGTTCACCCCGCCGGGCATGAGGGTCTTGGCGCGGTCAAAAAGTTCCTGCGAGCTGGTCATGAAATGTCCTTCAAGTAAGTGGTGGCAATCCGGGGCGGGCTGTTAGTTGGTGCGCATCCAGCCGGCCAGCTCGGCCGCCCAGTACGTCAGGATCATGTTGGCGCCGGCCCGTTTGATGCTCAGCACCGATTCCTCAATGGCTGCCCGGCGGTTGATCCAGCCGTTCGCTGCTGCGGCCTCAATCATGGCGTACTCGCCGGAGATTTGGTATGCCGCAACGGGTACCGGGCTCATGGCTGCCACGTCGGCCAGGATGTCCAGGTAGCTCATGGCCGGCTTGACCATGACAATGTCTGCGCCTTCGGCCAGGTCGAGTTCCACCTCGTGCAGCGCCTCGCGGCGGTTGCCCGGGTCCATCTGGTAGCTGCGGCGGTCGCCGTCGAGCTGTGAATCCACGGCCTCACGGAAAGGGCCGTAGAACGCCGAGGCGTACTTTGCCGCATATGCCAGCACGGAAACGTCGGCGTAGCCGGCCGCGTCGAGCGACTCGCGGATGACTGCCACCTGGCCGTCCATCATCCCCGACGGCGCCACCACGTGTGCCCCGGCGGAAGCCTGTGCCACGGCCATTTTGGCGTAGATAGCCAAGGTGGCGTCATTGTCCACCTCGCCGGCGGCGTTCAGCACGCCGCAGTGCCCGTGGTCGGTGAATTCGTCCAGGCAGAGGTCGCTCATGACCACCAGGTCATCGCCGACCACGGCGCGCACGTCCCTGATGGCCTTGTTCAGCACCCCGAACGGGTCCAGTCCGGCGGAACCTGTGGCATCGCGTTCGGCGGGAATGCCGAAGATCATGATGCCGCCGAGCCCCAGCTCTCGTGCCTCGCGTGCGGCAGCCACGAGGGAAGCCGTGGTGTGCTGGACGACGCCGGGCATGGAGCTGATGGCCCGGGGTTCGCTGAGGTCCTCGCGGATGAAAACAGGCAGGATGAGGTCCTGCGGCGCCAGCCGGAATTCGCTCACCAAACTGCGCATGGCGGCGGTGGTGCGCAGGCGGCGCGGACGGTGCTGGGGGAAGCTCACTGTGGATTCTCCGTAGACTACTTGGTGTGAATAGTGTTGTGCGCTGCTGCCAAGGCGGCAACAATTCCTGCTGGTGTGGGGTGCGTGGCCGTGGCCGCAACCCGCAGACCAAGCCGCTGGGCTTCGTCCCGAGTCGGCTGCCCGATGGCTACCACCAGGCATTCGTCCGGCAGCGGAGCCATGGTTGCGGCAACCCGACGCGCGGCACTTCCTGAAGCCAGTACGACGGCGTGAATCGCCCCCGCCTGCACCTCCCGTGCCGCTTGGGCCGGGGTGAGGAGCGGGTAGCTGGCGTTCGCTGGTGTATGGGTGGTTTTACCTGAACGGGCCAGCGTTGCCGTCAGGCGCAGTTCGTCACGTGCCGGGGCCTCCACCGTGTGATAGGCCGTGACAACGTCGGTGTCCCAACCTTTGGCCTGCATGCCTTCCACCAGTGTGGGCTCGGCCAGGTCCGACTGCGGCAGCAGAACCCGCCCACCCTCGCCGGGCGCGTGCGGCCACAGCTCAATCAATCCAGCAGCAGATTGCAGATCCGTGGGCGCCAGCGACGCGTGGATGCCCTCAGCCGCCAAAACGGCAACAGAGGTGGGCCCAATGGTTGCCACCGACGTTATTGCGGGAATAAGTTCATCCAGCGAAGTCCCGGCCGCCTCACACCATTGCTTCAGGGCCCGCACAGTGGTGATGGAGCTGACCACCAGCCAGCGGTACTCCCCCGCCGCCAGCCGGCCCAGCGCAGCACCCAAGGACTCATTGTCTGAGATTTCAAAGTCAATGACGGGCACCAATACCGGCTCGGCCCCGGCCGCAGCAAGTGCCTCGGCAAAAGCCCCGGCCCGGTCGGCGCTGCGGGTCACGGCAACCCTCAACCCGGCAAGAGAACCGGCGGCCTCGGCACCGGAAGCAACCGGCGCAACGGCCACGTTGAGGACGGAGTCTTGCAGGGGCCCGGGAGCGGCTTCGGGCGCCGGCGAAGCGGGCGGGGCCCCTGCAAGACTCCGGCCGGCGTGGCCGGTACGCGCGGCGTCAGTCACTGTGCCGAGCCGGCCAGATCTGCCAGGTCCCCGGCACCGTCCGCGAGCAGTTCCTCGGCCAGTTCAATGCCAAGGAGGGTGGCGCCAACGCTGGTGAGGCCGTCGGTGGCCTTTTTGACGCGCATGGTGCGGGCGCCGTCGAGGGAGCAGACAACTGCTTCGAGGTAGAGCATGGAGCCTTTGCGGTAGGCGAAGGCTCCGACGGGGGCGCTGCACCCTGCCTCAAGGCGGGCAAGGAGTGCGCGTTCGGCCGTGATGGCCAGGCGCGTGTCCTGGTGGTCCACGGCTGCCAGGGACTGGCCCAAGATGCCGGTGAGGGATGCGTCGGCGGTGCGGCATTCCAGGGCGAGTGCGCCTTGGCCAGGGGCCGGGAGCATCACCTCGGAGGACAGGAACTCGGTGACGGTGTCCAGGCGGCCAATGCGGGTCAGCCCGGCCGCGGCGAGAACCACGGCGTCGAGGTCACCGGTCTTGCCGGGCACCGTATCGGCCGCGGGGTTGCCGGGTAGGCCGCGAACACGGGCCAGGCGGGTGTCCACGTTGCCACGGATGTCCACGACGTCCAGGTCCGGGCGGGCAGCCAAGAGCTGGGCGGCGCGGCGGGGTGAGCCGGTGCCCACACTTGCCCCGTCCGGCAGCTCGGCGAGGGTGAGGCCGTCGCGGGCGCACAGGGCGTCACGGGCGTCCACCCGCTGCGGCACGGCAGCCAGGGTCAGGCCCGGCACGGCCGCCGTGGGCAGGTCCTTGAGGGAGTGCACGGCAACGTCAACGCGTGAATCCAGGACAGCAGCCCGCAATTCAGCGGCGAAGACGCCGGTTCCACCCATTTGCGAGAGCGGGCCCGTGAGGACGTCGCCGTCGGTCTTGATGGGTACAATCTCTGCCTCAAAGCCGCCAACGGCGCTGAGCCGCTCGGTAATTTGCTGGGTCTGGCTCAGGGCCAGCTTGCTTCCGCGGGTTCCAATTTTCACAGTACTTATTATCCCTGCCGCGGCGTTTAGCGGCTATTCCCGCTGCCGGAGGCCACCAGGCCAACGGTGCTGCCCACCTCGGAGATGACCGGCTTGGTGCCACGGAAGTTGGCGCAGCAGCCGGGGTTGCACACGTCGTACCAGGGCCCCAGTGGGGTCATCGCAGGGCGGTCCTCGATGTGGTTTTCAATGGTGCGTTCGCAGATCAGGTCCACCAGGCCGCTGACAAACTTTTGGTGCGTTCCCGGGGTGGGCGCACGGTCAAAGGTCAACCCGAGTTCGGCGCACGTTTCTGCCGCTTCGGTATCCAAGTCCCAGCGGACCTCCATGTGATCGCTGACAAAGCCCAACGGAACCACCACCACGCCTTGGGCGCCGGTGGCGGCAAGATCGGCCAGGGCGTCGTTGATGTCAGGTTCCAGCCACGGCACATGCGGAGCACCGGAACGGGACTGGTACACCAACGACCACTCCTGAGTGGGGTCAACGCGGGCCATGATGGCCTCGGCCGCGGCCAGGTGCTGGGCCACGTAAGCCGAGTTTTCGGTGAACTCACGCAGCTCGAGTTCGGAGTTGCCGGCGGCTTCGGCATCCCGAGTGGGGATGGAGTGCGTGGCAAACATGACGTGCACGGAATCGGCGGGCTTGCCGGCGGCGGCCAGCTTAGCCTTGACCGTGGCCAGGGACGCGGCGGTGCCTTCAATGAACGGCTCCACAAATCCGGGGTGGTCGAAGTACTGGCGGACCTTGTCCACGGCTAGCTTGCCATCTAGTTCGGAATCCGTAAGCGCCATGCCAATGTCCTCGCGGTACTGGCGGCAGCTTGAGTATGAGGAGTAGGCGCTGGTGGTGACCATCAAGAGTCGGCGGTGGCCGGCGTCGTACGCGTCCTGCAAAACGGCGGGAATGTACGGGTCCCAGTTGCGGTTGCCCCACAGCACCGGCAAGGCGATGTTGCGGGCCGCCAGCTCGGCCTCCAGAGCGGCCTTCAAGGCACGGTTCTGGGCGTTGATGGGGCTGATGCCGCCATTCTTGCGGTAGTGGTGGCTGACCTCTTCGAGGCGCTCGTCCGGGATGCCGCGCCCGCGCGTGACGTTGCGCAGGAAGGGGATCACGTCGTCCTGGCCTTCGGGCCCGCCAAAGGAGGCGAGCAAGATGGCGTCGTACTGGGCCGGGGCGGCTACTGGGGCCGAAACAGGCGCGTTCATCGCAGGACCTCGGCAACCTCGGCGGAGGACACGCGGCGGCCCGTGTAGAACGGCACTTCTTCGCGGACGTGCAGGCGGGCGTCGGAGTAGCGCAGGTGGCGCATCATGTCCACCAGGTCGGTGAGCTCGTCGGCTTCCAGGCCCAGCAGCCATTCCCAGTCGCCCAGGGCGAAGGCGGAGACCGTGTTGGCCAGGATCTGCGGGAACTCCCGGCCCAGCATGCCGTGCTCGCGGAGCATGCGGCTGCGGTCCTCGGCGGGCAGGATGTACCAGTCGTAGGAGCGCACGAACGGGTAGACGCACACCCAGCCCTTGGGCTCGTTGGGGCCCATGTAGCTGGGGGCGTGGCTCTTGGCGAATTCGGCTTCGCGGTGCACGCCCATGGCGGACCAGGCGATCTCGGTGTTGGCGAAAAGCTCCGTGCGGCGGATGGAGCGGATGGCCTTTTGCAGGTCTTCCGGAACGGCACCCACCAGCCACACCATGATGTCGGCGTCGTTGCGCATGGCGGAGACGTCGTAGGCCCCGCGCAGCGTGATGCTTTCCGCAGCCAAGGCGGCCACCAATTCATCAAACTCTGCAACAGCGGCTTCTGCGCCGGCGAAGGAGCCCGTCCGCTTGAACACGGTCCACAGGGTGAACGGTGTCGCGTCAGGAGTTTTAGTGACAGATTCTGCGTTTGTGTGGCTCATGAGTTCAAGTTTGCACCCATGAGCCCCGAAAGCTGAAACCGAACTTCTCTACATGACGTAGAAAGTGAGGAAGGTCACTGCTTTTTGGCGGCGTCCACCACGGCCCGGATCTGCCGCCGGGTGCTGCCAACCACCGCCGCCAGCCCGTTGCCGCTCATCCACGCCCCGGCCAGTACCAGGCCCGGAACCGCCTGTGCCAGGGCATGGACCTGCGCCATCTTCCCCTGATGCCCGACGGCGGCAAACGGCAGGGCGCCGCGCCAGCGGACAATGTCCGCACCCAAGAGGTCCGCCTCGCCTACGGGCACGCCCAGCAGCGCCGAAGCGTCTGTGAGGGCGGTGGCAATGAGATCGGCGTCGTTCGGCGTGCGTGCCGTGAGCCTGACGGCGTCGGCCGCCTTGACCCCGGCCCGGCCATAGGAGAGCCGCAGCACGTGGGTGCCGGGGCCCGTCTCGGACGCCAGCCAGTCCCACTTGGCCGTGGCATGGGTGAGCGCCTTGGCCTCGATGCCGTCAACGCCGGGAGCCACCAAAACGCCCGTGCCGCGCGGTGCAGAGTCGAGTTCCGGAACGTCCACCACGAGCGTCACCAGGCGGATGTCCGGGCCCGGGGCGGGGGCAAAAGGCAGCAGCTCGGGGAGCTCCTGGCCCAAAAGTCTCACGGCTGTAGGGCCGTCGGTGGCCACCACCAGGACGTTGGCGGCAGCAAATCCGCGCTCCGTGCCACGCTCCCAGTCCACGATCCAGCGCTTGGGGGCGCCGCCGTCGTACCGCTTGGACGGCACAGACTTGGCATCAGCCGACGCAGCAGCGGGCTCGGTGTCGCCGCGGTAAAGGGCCTTGACTTGGTGCCCGGCATGCATGGCAACGCCGCCGGCACGCAGCGACTCCACGAGGGCCGCCACCAGCGTGTGCATGCCGCCGGTGAGCCCAGCCACCGCGGATCCGGGCTTGGTGCCGGCCGCCCGCTGCGCCGCCACCGCGGCAGCCAGCGATCCATGCTCAAGAATGCCCGCCCGCAGGCCCGGCGCCACCATGTCCACGTCCAAAAGTTCAGCATCCGCCGAATGTACGCCGGCAACCACGGGCGCCACGAGCCGCTCCAGCACCCGCTTGCCCATGCGCGCCCTGACCAGCTCAGCCACACTGGAAACGGGCTCGCTGGTGCCCACCGAAACCGGCATTTTGGCGTCCAGAGCTGCCCGCAGCACGCCGGAGGCACCCAGTGCGGCACGCACCTCGGGGGCTGAAAGGTCCGACGGGATGCCCAAAATACCTGTTTTGGGCAGGGGCACAGGACCCTCCGGCAGCCACACCCAGGCCCCGGCGGGATTGGGGGTCACGATCTTGTCTGCAAGCCCCAGCTCCGCAGCAAGATCGGCCACGGCACTGTTGCGGGTGGCGAACGATTCCGCACCACTGTCCAGCACCACGCCGGCCACCTCATGGCTCCCCACGCAGCCGCCCCAGGAGGCTGCCGCGTCGAAGATGCTCACCTGGAAGCCGGCCTTTTGGAGATCCATGGCCGCCAGCAACCCCGCGATGCCACCGCCCACCACCACTGCGCTGTTGGGTGCAGGGTGTTGCTGCGGCCTGTGGGCTCTAGCGGCGAGTTTTCGGTTTTCCATGGTGTCCCCTCAATGGCTGGTGCTAAATCTGGCGCTAAATGGAGTGAATGAGCTCAACGAGCCTGGTCAGAATGGCCGGATCAGTCTCCGGCGGCACCCCATGACCCAAGTTCACCACATGTCCGGGCGCGGAGGCGCCAGCCGCGACCACCTCGCGCACGTGGGCTTCCAGCACCCCCCACGGAGCGTTCAGCAAGGCCGGATCAATGTTGCCCTGCAGCGGCACCTTGCCACCCAGGCGGCGGTTGGCCTCATCCAGCGGCAACCGGTAGTCAACGCCAATGACGTCCACGCCCACCTCGAGCATGGCGCCGAGGAGTTCGCTGGTGCCGGTGCCGAAGTGGATCAGCGGCACGCCAAGGTCGCGCACATGGTCCAAGGCCCGGGACGACGCCGGGGCCACGTGTTCGGTGTAGTCGGCAAGTCCCAGCGAACCTGCCCAGGAGTCGAAGAGCTGGCCGGCGCTGGCGCCGGCTTCGATTTGGGCGCGCAGGAACTTTCCGGACGCGTCCGCAGCCCACTCCATGAGTGCCGCCCACACCTCGGGCTGGGCGTGCATCATGGTGCGCGGGCCCAGGTGGTCGCGGGAGGGGCGGCCCTCCACCATGTAGGCGGCCACCGTGAACGGCGCGCCGGCGAAGCCGATGAGCGGGGTGCTGCCCAGCTCGGCAACGGTCAGGGCCACGGCCTCACGGATGGGGGCCAGCGCCTCCTCGGTGAGCTCGGGCAGGTTTGCAACGTCCTCGGCGGTGCGGATGGGCTTCTCCAGCACGGGGCCCACGCCGGGAACAATGTCCACGCCCACGCCAGCCAGCTTCAGTGGGATCACAATGTCGGAGAAGAAGATGGCGGCGTCAACGTCGTGGCGGCGCACGGGCTGGAGCGTGATTTCAGCTGCCATGGCGGGCAAGAGGCAGGAGTCCAGCATGGTGGTGCCCACCCGCAGCTCGCGGTATTCGGGCAGCGAACGGCCGGCCTGGCGCATGAACCAGACGGGTCGGCGGCTGGGCTTTCCGCCGCGGTAGGCGGTGATCAGCGGGGAATTGGCGGTGCGGCCATCCATCAACGGGTGGTTAGGGCTCAGTGTCATGGCACCACCCTACAGAGCCAATCTGGGCATATTTTGTGCACAAACTGTCACCGTAGTAGAGCACGCCATTTGCGGTCCAGGTAAGCAGCGTCACAGTTTTTTGGTGACGGTTCAGGGCATCCTGTGTATAAACACCCAGTTTAAAGGTCTACGATATTGCCATTGTGGTTCTTTTTTCTCTCGTTGCCTCGCACACCACCATTGACTTGGAAACCGTTGCCCGCCTTAGCGCTGGGGCCGCGGCTGTCAGTGCTGAGCTGACAGGGCAGGAAAACGCTGTTGCCGGCATGGTCACACTGGCCACCTGCAACCGCTATGAGCTCTATGTTCACGCCCAGAGCGCACAGGATCTCGAATCTGCCCGCAGCTCGGTCATTGCTGCCGTGAGCAAGCATTCCGGCCTGGCGGAAACGCAAGTCTCCCAGGCGTTGACCACCCAGGAGGGCGACGCCGTCGCCCGGCATCTTTTTGCCGTGAGCACCGGCTTGGAGTCGGCTGTGGTGGGCGAACGTGAAATTGCCGGCCAGGTGCGCCGCGCGCTCAGCGAGGCGCAGACCCAGGGCGTCACAACACCTTCCCTGGTCCGGCTTTTCCAGGCTGCGGCCAAAACCGCCAAGGACGTTGGCGCCCAAACGGCCTTGGGTCGTCGTGGCATGTCGATTGTCTCAGTGGCCTTGGACCTGGCCGCGGAATTGGCCGATGCGCCGACGGAAACTCGGTCCCTGACCGGCAAATCCGCTGTCCTTTTCGGCACGGGCGCCTACGCCGGTGCCGCCATGGCCCAGTTGATCCAGCGTGGTTGCACAGATATTTCGGTGTATTCATCTTCGGGCCGGGCTGAAACGTTTGTAGCCTCACGCGGCGGCACGGCGCTCGACGACGACTCCCTGCCGCAGGCGCTGGCCACAGCATCGTTGCTGGTGGGCTGCAGCGGTTCGGACCAACAGCTCACACGGGACGATTTGGCCCGCGTTCGCAGCACCGATTCGCAGCAGCTCACAGTGATCGACCTTGCCCTGACACACGACTTTTCCCCCGACATTGCCGCCCTCGACGGGGTGGACTTGTTGACCTTGGAGACTGTCCGGCAGGCGGCGCCCGCCGAACAGGAATCCACCCTGGCACAGGCGGCCACCATGGTCTCCACGGCCACGCAGAGCTTTGCCCAGGCGCAGAACGCCCGCTCGCTGGACCACGCCATCGTGGCCCTGCGCCGGCACACCATGGCCGTACTGGATGACGAGATCGCCAAGGTCCGCAAGCAGCACGGCTGCACGGCCGCCACCGACGAGGTGGCGTTCGCCATGCGTCGCATGGTCAAGCAACTCCTGCATGTGCCCACGGTGCGCGCCAAGGAACTGGCCGCCGCGGGCGACGCCGGCAGCTACTTGGCCGCATTGGATGCGCTGTACGGCCTCAAGATCGAGCCGGCAGCCCTGAGCGCAACCCTAGCCGACCGCCTCGACGGAGAAGCAGGCGACGCCGAAGCAGCCTCCGCTTAAGACAACTGACCCGCAGAAAACGGCGAAAATACACGGTTTTACCGTGATTTTCGCCGTTTTCTGCGGGTCAGATGGTGGGCGGCTACGGGAGGGCGTTCACGCCTGTCAGCTTGGCCGAGAGATCCCACAGCCTGACCGCGCCGTCCGGATCCACGGCGTGGTCGTCCACCCCCATGAAGCGGGCCAGCGGGGATTGTGGGTCCGTAGGCCTAGCAATGTCACAGTCCTCGCAGTACACGCCGCCCTTGCCGTCCAGCAGTGGGGAGGTGGCTGCCCAAACGGAGGTTGCGGCGCCTTGTTCCGGTGTCTTGAAACCCTCACGCACAACGCCTTCGTCATTCATCCAACCGGCGGCCACCATCTCCTCATGGGTGAGGTGGCGCTGTAGCTCGGTCATAATCCCGCCCGGGTGCACGGCGAAAGCCCGCACGCCGTGGTCCGCCCCGCGCTTATCTAGTTCAACGGCAAACAGGCTGTTGGCCGTTTTTGCCTGCCCGTACGCCTGCCATTTGTCGTAGTCGGTGGTGAACTGGGGATCGTCAAAGTGGATGCCGGATATCTTGTGTCCCGTGGAGGTCAGGGAGACCACCCGCGCTCCGCCGTCGGCCAGCACGGGCCACAGCTCATTGGCCAGGGTGAAGTGGCCCAGGTGGTTGGTGGCAAATTGCGCCTCCCAGCCGGGTCCAACCCGTGTTTCCGGGCAGGCCATGATGGCCGCATTGTTGATCAGGATGTCCAGCCCCGCCCCGGATGCCAGATACTCCCGGGCGAAGGCTTTAACACTTTTTTGGTCCCCCAGATCCATGGCATGGACCTGAACGCCGCCAAGATCAGCGGAGGCAAGGACCTTCCGTGCATGATCGGCCCGGCGTGCCGGCACAGTGACCTTGACTCCGGCTCCGGTCAAGGCGCGGACGGTCTCCAAGCCCAGACCCGAGTAGCCTCCTGTAACAATGGCCGTGCAGCCGTGCAAATCCATGCCCTCCAACACCGCCGCGGCCGCAGTGTCGTGACCAAAACCCGAAGCAATGGGCTCCTGGGGTGTGTGTAGTTTTTCCGCATGGCTCATGGCGTGCCTCTTCCTCGAGTGCCGGGCCATGACATGGCTAGGCCTTTTACGTTGAAGTCCTTGAGCGAAATTTACTCCTGTGCGCCGCGTTTGTCGCTAGCAAGCCACGCATCCATGCCGCCGTCCAGATGAACCACGTCTTCATATCCGGCCGCACGCAGGCTCGCCAAAGCCTGGGCCGAGCGAGTGCCAGCCTTGCAATGCAGCACCAGCGGAACCCCCTGCGGCACGTGATCCAGCGCTGAACCATCCCGAATGCCCGCCAAGGGAATGAGCACCGAGCCGGAGATGGCGGCAATTTCAAATTCCACGGGTTCTCGCACGTCGATCAAAACAAAGTCGTCGGTTCCTGCCGCACGCTGCGCCAGGCGCTTGTCGAGCTGGTCCACTGAGATGAAATCGCCGCTGCCGTGATCCGGCGCCAGGATTCCGCAAAAGTAGTCATAGTCGATGAGTTCGGTGATGGGTGCTGCTTCCGGGTCCTTGGCGATCCGGATTTCACGCCAGCGGGCGGTGAGGGCATCAAAGATCAAGAGCCGCCCCAGCAACGTTTGGCCGATGCCTGTGATGAGTTTGACCGCCTCGGTGACCATCATGGCCCCAATGGAGGCGCACAGCATTCCGAAGACACCCCCCTCCGCGCAAGAGGGCACAGTTCCGGGAGCCGGCGGCTCGGGGTACAGATCACGGTAATTGGGCCCAAACTTCTCCCAAAAGACGCTGACCTGGCCGTCAAAGCGCAGGATTGATCCCCACACATAGGGCTTGCCCAGCAGTGCCGCGGCGTCGTTAACGAGGTAGCGGGTTGCGAAATTGTCGGCGCCGTCCAGAATGACGTCATAATCGGCAAAAATATCCAGCGCATTGGAGGCGTCCAGCCGGACCGGGTGAAGCACAACGTTAACGCCGGGGTTGATGGACTCAAGGGAATCCCTGGCCGATTCCAGCTTGGTGCGGCCAATGTCCGCCACCCCGTGAATGACCTGACGCTGGAGGTTGCTCAACTCCACAGTGTCGTCGTCCACAATACCCAGGGTACCCACGCCTGCGGCAGCCAGATACAGCAGGGCCGGGGAGCCCAGGCCACCGGCGCCAATGACCAGAACTCGGGCGTTTCGCAACCTTCGCTGCCCTTCCAAACCGATCTCCGGGATGAGGGCGTGGCGCGAATACCTTTCCAATTCCGCAGCGGCCAGCGGAGGGCCAGGCTCCACCAGGGGTGGCAGGGCAACAGCGGGGGCGGAGGTATTGGGTTGAATCAAGGAAACCATACCCTTTAATCTAGTCCTGCTTGCAGCCGGCTGCGCATTACCCGCGGGTACAATGGGACCAGCCGGGCCCCTGCGGACAACCATGGGGTGACGGAGAGAAAGGTTGCCATCATGACTTTAGATTCCTCCGCCAAGGACGCACCCGCCCCCCGCACCGCACCGGCGCGACTGCCCCGGGATGAGCGCCGCGCACAGCTGCTGGCCTCCGCCCTGGAAGTGTTTGTCAATCACGGCTATCACGGTGCGGCCATGGATGAAATCGCGGAGACGGCCAAAGTCAGCAAGCCGGTGCTCTACCAACACTTCCCCAGCAAGCGGGAACTGTACCTGGCTTTGCTGGACAGCCATTTGGAGTCCTTGACCAAAATGCTGGTTGCCGCATTGAGTTCCACCACGGACAACAAGCTGCGCGTCCAGGCCACCATGAAGGCGTACTTCCTGTTCATGGCCAATGACGACCAGGCCCACAGGCTGGTCTTCGAATCCGATCTTGTCAATGACCCCGAGGTTGCTGCCCGCCTTGAAAAATTCAACGCAAACTACTCCGACGCCATCGGCCAGGTTATCGCCGAGGACACCAAACTGCCCCCCGTGGAGGCAACACTATTGGGGCGCGCCCTGGCCGGCATGGCACAGGTCAGTGCCCGGTATTGGCTGGAAGCCAACGGCGATCTGGACATCGATGTGGCCAGTGATCTTGTGTACCGTTTAGCTTGGCGCGGAATTAGCCGCTTCCCCAAGGAATCCTAGTCAGCTGCCCCTAGAGTGGTGGGTACATCTATTAAGCCTTTAGTTTGCACCAGGAGACATCTGTGGAAATCAAGATCGGCATCCAACACATCAGCCGTGAAATCGTGCTTGAATCCGAGCAAAGCGCGGACGACGTCGCTGCCCTGGTTTCCGAGGCAATGACCAAAGGCACAGAGCTGCGTCTTAAAGACGAAAAGGGCCGGCTGATAATTGTTCCCGGCAACAGCCTGGGGTACGTTGAACTGGGTGGCGAGAAGGCCCGCAGCGTAGGATTCGGCGCGCTCTAAGCACCCCACAAGACGAACAATCCAGATAGATAGAGACGGAATTTTCATGGTTGCTTTGATCATTATTGCCCTAACGACTGGCGCCCTGGGCGCTATAGCGTGGGCAGTGGATCAGTACCGCGCCACGTTTGGCGCAGCGCTGCCGGCCGGTGCCGCCATAGCCTCTTCCCTTCTTGTCTGGATCATCACTATGGCCCTTGGCTTGGGCAATGACAGTGCCACCGCCTGGATCCCGTGGATCCTCTCCATTGTTGTGGGCGGCGCAGCTGCATGGGCCACTGCCGGTTTGGTGGGGCGTGCCCGCCATGCGGCCCAGGTGGCAAGAACCACGGCCATTTTGCAGATGCACTAGAGAGCACCCGCAAGCACTGCCTCAATGCGCAGGACCCGTCAGGGTCCTGCGCATTTGTGTTTTGCGGGGTGCGACAGCCCGCGGGCGGTCCCGGCAAAGCGGGTGTCAGGCGCCGCGGATCAGCTCCGGCTTGGCCACGGCCCCTGCCGCCACGGCAGCCAGGGAAATGTTCCGCGCCAGGGCCACGTCACGCGCCGTAACCTGCCCGCCGGCGTCGTGCGAATACGTGGAAATGTACAGGGTGTCATAGCGCCAATCCACATCGGGGTGGTGATTGGCCTTCTGGGCCACCTCCCCAATGGTGGCGAATAAATCCAAGGCGATGGCCGACGTCGGACACTTGAGCACTGTGCGCAGCTCACCTGTGTAGCGCCAGTGGGGCAGTGTGGAGAGTTCGGTGTCGATCTGGGTCTTGGTCAGCACATCGTCGGGGGCAGTCATGGCAGAGTCCTTACAGTAGTTCCCTACAGATCGGGACGGCCGTCCATTGCTGAGGACGCCAGCGCGTGCTGACGTTTAGGAATGCGGCCACCCTGTGCAGCCAGTCTGCCACCGATCACCGCGTGTTTGAAGGCCTGGGCCATAAGTACCGGATCCTGTGCGCGGGTCACGGCGGTTGCCAGCAACACGGCGTCGCAGCCCAGTTCCATGGCAAGGGCTGCGTCCGAGGCGGTGCCGATTCCGGCGTCGAGCACCACGGGGATGCCGGCCCGGGAAACGATCAATTCAATGTTGTGCGGGTTCAGGATGCCCAGGCCCGTGCCGATCGGCGCGCCCAGGGGCATGACGGCGGCAGCCCCCAACTGCTCCAGGCGCAGGGCAAGAACGGGATCGTCATTCGTGTAGGCGAACACCTTGAAGCCGCGGTTGACCAGCTGCTCCGTGGCTTCCACCAGCTCCAGCGCATCGGGCAGCAGCGTGTGCTCGTCGGCGATGACCTCCAGCTTCACCCAATCGGTTTCCAACGCCTCACGGGCCAGCTCGGCCGTCATGACGGCCTCCCGTGCGGTGAAACAGCCCGCCGTGTTGGGCAGGATGCGGATGTTGTTTTCCAACAGCAGCTTGAACAGGTTGGTGCCCCCGCCGGCAGCCTCGTCCACGGAGTAGCGGCGCATGGCCACGGTGGTCAGTTCAGTACCGGAGGCGATGAGCGCGGCGCCCAGCCCGGAAAGGCTCGGCGCACCGCCAGTGCCCATGATGAGCCGGGATTTCAGGGCCACCCCGTCAATGATCAGCGCGTCGTTGCGGGTGAGGGTTTCAGTCATGACACTTCTTCTTTCGAAATTTTTCAGGGGGTGGTGGGCTGCAGAAAATTGTCCTAGCCGCCTTGGACGGCCGTGACAATCTCCAGCTCATCGTTGAGCTCGAGGGGGGTTGCGCCCCATTGGCTGCGCGGCACAATGTCTGAATTGCGGGCCACGGCAACACCCAGCCGGCCGCCGTCGGCCGCCTGCCCGGAAGCCAGCAGGGTCCGCCCCGTCATGGCCGTGACGAGTTCGGCAACGGTGGTGCCTGCAACGTAGGGGTGGGTGCTGCCGTTGAGTTGGATGGTGCTCATACTGTCTCCTGATTTCTGTTCTGGCGTGGCTCGTGGTGGACTGCCTGCAGCGCCGGTGAAAACCTGTCCGGGCGGAAGCGTGTCCACGCCAGATCCGTGATCCCGCCCAAGAGCTGCCGGGCAATGAGTGCCGCGATGGGGGTGAGCAGCACGCCGTGGCGGAAGAACCCTGTGGCAATGATGAGCCCCTTGATGTCCTTCCCGTCGGCGCCTGCAACGCGGCCCAGCAAGGGGGCGTTGTCCGGGGTGCCGGGCCTGGCCCGGGCGGTGGTCTCCATCAGTTCCAGTTCCGCCACGGCCGGCACCAGCACTTGGGCGTCGCGCAGGAGTTGGTGCACTCCCCCGGCACTGACTCCGGGCGAACCATCCTCCCTGCTGCTGGCACCAATCACCACTGTGCCGTCCTCACGCGGCACGATGTACACGGGCAGCCCGCGCACCAAACCGCGAATGGTGGCGGTGGTCAGCGGCAGCAAATGCGCCGGCACCTTGAGCCGGAGGATGTCCCCGTACACCGGGCGCACGGGAAGTTCCAGCCCGTCCGGCAGGCCGGCCAGGCGCGGGGCACCCAGGGCGTTGGCCACAATGACCTCCCGCGCCTGCACTTCCCTGCCATCGGCAAGGGCAACTCCCGTCACCGCGGAGTGGGTGTTTCCGGAGTCCTGGTGCAGGAGGCCCACAGCGTTCTGGGCCACGAAGGTGTCCTCCGGAGCAGTCCGGCCATGCGAGGCGGCAACTTCGATGAGCTGGTGGCGCAGGATTTCGGCCAGCGCCCGGGGATCAACACTGTGGTCGTCCGCTATGCGGTAGGCGCAAGATATGTGCGGACCCACCATGGGCTCCTGGGCGCGGGCTTCTCTGATGGTCAGGGCTGCGACGTTTAATCCGTGCCGCCCCTGGACATCGCGCAGATCAGCTAGCGCCGCCCGGTCCGCCGGGTCGGCCCCCAAAACCAGTGTTGGTGCTGCGCTGAATCCGGTGTTGCTGCCGGTGGGCAGACTTGCCAGGAACTCCGGCCACCGTGCCGAGGCGGCCAGCGTCAGCTCCAGCAGGTCTTCTTCCTGATAGTGAAGTTCGCTGACGGGTGCCAGCATTCCGGCGGCGGCAAAGGTGGCACCCATGGCAGGGGCAGGGTCAATGACTGTGACGGCATGGCCTGCGCGTTGGGCTTCGGCGGCAATGCCGAGGCCCACAATTCCGCCGCCAATGATGGCCACGTCTGTGGTGATAATTTGCGGCACGGTGTGCAGCACTAGCGGCTCCTTCCCTACGCCGGTATGAGCCGGATCAGGTTCCACGTCCTTGCGGACGTATTTCGGTCGGCGCAGTCGGCGCCCTCTCAGCCAGCTTCACTGGCTCCCGCGGTACTGCATTAGTCTATGAGATATGAGCAGCTCTTCGATCACTTATGACGCCACACCCGCACTTTCCACCCCCACATTGGCCACGGCCCGGCTGTATTTGTGCACTGATGCGCGCCAGGAACAAGGCGATTTCGCCGACTTTTTGCGCGCCGCCTACGCTGGCGGTGTGGACATCATCCAGCTCCGCGACAAGTCCATTGAGGCCGGCGAAGAGCTGGAATTGCTGGGTGTGTTGCGCTCCGTTGCCGAGGAATCCGGCAAGTTGTGGGCGGTCAATGACCGGGCGGACATTGCCCTGTTGAGCGACGCCCCGGTGTTCCATGTGGGCCAAAAGGACCTGCCCCTGCCGGCCGCGCGGTCCCTGCTTGGCGCCAAGGTGTCGATGGGCCTCTCCAGCCACGACCCCGCCCAGATTTCAGCTGCCGCAGCCCATCCGGACGCCGACTACTTCTGCGTGGGGCCGTTGTGGGCCACACCCACCAAGCCCGGGCGGGCCGCTGTGGGACTGTCCATGGTGGAACACGCCGCCTCGCTGGGCACGTCCAAGCCGTGGTTTGCCATTGGCGGGGTGGATCTTTCCAACATTGACCAGGTGGTGGCGGCCGGCGCCTCCCGGATTGTGGTTGTACGGGCCATCACACAGGCTGAAGATCCGACGGCGGCCGCCCAGGAATTGCTGTCCCGGCTGCCCGCGCTGGGGTAGTCTCAGCGACCGGACGCTGACGGCGTGCCAAACGGGTGACGGCGTATGAAATTTCATGGGCCCTGACCTGTTTGGCACGCCGTCGATCCAGCTGTCGGTCCAGCCGTCGGTCTAGCCGAGCCCGGCCAAGTCCGCCAGGGCCGCCAGGTGCAGCTCAAACAGGGCTGCCGGATCGCTGAAGGTTGTCCGGCCATACTGGCCAAAGACCTCGAAGTTCACGGCACCAAACAGGGCCGCCCAGACCAGGACGCCGCGGGCCAGGACGGTGCCCGGGACGCTCAGCCCCATCTCCTCGCGGATGGCGGCGAAGTCAGCAGCCAGGCGTGGATCCGGCGCTGAGCCGGGCGCCACCTCCCGCAGTGCGCCAGCCCGGTGGGCGCCCTCGATGATCCGCACCAGCTGAACGACGACGCGCGTGCCGGGTCCGGTGGTCTGCTCCGCGGGCGCCTCGTATCCTGGCACGGGTGAGCCAAAAAGCAGCCCGTAGCGCGCGGGTTCGGCCACTGCCCATGCCCTAACAGCTCCGCCAAGTGCCCGGAATTGCGCCGAAAAATCGTCCGCCGGGACCTGCTTCACAGCCTGATCGACGGCGTCACCCAGGGCGCTGTACCCATCCACGAGCAGCAAGGTCAGCAGCTCATCCCGGTTTTTGACGTACCGGTAGACAGCTGAGGAAACCACGCCGAGGTCCCGAGCCACGGCCCGCAGGGAAAGCCCCGCCGCGCCGTGAACCGTCAGATGCTGGCGCCCAATACTGAGGATCTCAGACATGGTTTGTAACCGCGCACGTTCCCGGGGTGTTTGAGTCATGCCACCATCATTCGCACTTTCGAGACTACCGTCAACTTAAGTGAGCGCTGCTCTTGACTTTAATCGCAGCCGGATTGATAGTTAAAGCGAGAGCAATGCTCTCACTTGCCTCCGACACAAAGGACCATCCACCATGAGCGCCCAAAATTCGCGTACCCCAGAGCGTGCCGGAGACATCAAGTTGGTCACCGGCGCAGGACCAGTCGGCTGGGCCGTCGCCGCCCAGCTGGCCGACGCAGGGCACAGGGTTCGCGTCCTGACCCGGTCGGGGTCAGGACCCGAGCATCCGCTGATCGAAAGGATCCAAGGGGATGCCGGCAACGCGGATCAGGTCCGCACAGCCACGGCTGATGTGGATACCATTTTCCACTGCATGCACGGCTCAAAATACAACGCCACGGTGTGGGGGCGGGAGCTGCCAGGGGCTGAACAGGTGGTGCTCAACGCTGCCTGCCACGTGGGTGCCGTGGTGGTTTTCCCGGAGAGCCTCTACTCATACAGCAACCCCGGTCAGCCCATGACTGAGCGGGACCCGCGGAACGCAAGAGGCGGCAAGCGTGGCGTGCGAACATCATTGCTGCAGGCCCGGGCGGCATCAACAACGCCAACTGTCAGTGTTGTAGCGTCGGACTTCTTTGGGCCGCGGGTGCTCATGGCCCACGCAGGAGACCGCATGGTGCCGCGGATATTGAACGGTCAGGGCCTGCAGGTGGTGGGCAGTGCCGACATCCCGCACACCTTCACCTACGTCCCGGACCTGGCCGCGGCCATGGTCCGGGCAGCCGCCATGCCGGAAGTCTGGAACACAGTGCTTCACGCGCCCAGCACCCCGGCTGTGACCCAGCGTGAACTTGCCCAGGCACTTGCGGCGGCCGCTGGAGTATCCGTCCCCAAGGTCAGCGCGGTTCCAGGCTGGGCCATCAGGGCCGCGGGGATCTTTTCCGCCGAGATGCGCGAGCTGACCGAGACTCTCTACCAGTTTCAGGCCCCATTCGTCATGGATTCGAAGGCCAGCCAGGAGACGCTCGGATTGGAGCCCACGCCGTTGAGCGCCGCCGCCCACGCCACGGTTCAGTGGTGGCGCTCACAGCTAACCAGCCCTTGACATCGCAGACACCGAACGGCCAGCTGCGTCCCCAACCCACTAGCGGATGTTTCCCGGCCCGTTTCCGGGCGTTCACGTGGGCAGGTTAGGCTCTGGCCGGACACCTTGGCGATTCAGACCAGGAGTCAGCCTTTCCACACGGATTTGCCCAGAGAACTGAACGGATTTTTCACCATGAGCGCAGTCACCGCGAGCACCACTTTGACCCTGCTGGAGCTTGATGGGGTGTTGTTTGATTTCAACGGCACACTTTCCGACGACGAGGGCGTCCTGCGGGATCTCTTCATCGATCTGGCCGGAACTGAATGCGGAGTTGCCATTACGGCACGCCAGTATCAGGAGGATCTCGCTGGCCGCAGCGACCGCGAGATCATGGCGGACATCCTGGCCCTGGCCACGGATGAACCCCGCGGCGTGGAGGCCTTTCTGCCCATGATCGACGCCGAATACAAGGCCCGGGTGGCCAGGGAGAGCCTGATCCGGCCAGCCACCCGGGAACTGGTGCGGACCCTGCATGCTGCCGGTCTGACGCTGGGCGTGGTCACGGGCGCCAGTAGGCCCCAGGTCATCCCCGCGCTGCAGCGGGCGGGCCTGTTGGAGCTGTTTGGCGTGGTCGTGACGGACGAGGACGTCACCGACGGCAAGCCCAACCCTGAAGGGTTCCTGCAAGCAGCACGCGCCTTGGGTCTAGAGAACATGGCCAAGGTGGCGGCGTTTGAGGACTCCGTCCCCGGTCTTGGCGCCGTGGCGGCGGCCGGGATGATTGCGATCTGTGTGGAGGGCACCCACCCGCGGGAGGTGCTTGAACAACACGCACGCATCATCATCGCCGCCATCACCCCGGCGTGCCTGGAGCTGGACCTGCGCCAGGGCCAGGTCAGCTAGGGCCAGGTCAGCCAGACCAAAACAGCCAGCCTAAGGCTGCCAGCCTAGACCGGCAGTTGGGCCGGACGCAGTTCCATGGCCTGGGCGAGCAGTTCAAAGCTGCGAATCCAGGCCGTCTTGTCGGTGACCTGCGACGCCACAATCAGCTCGTCGGCGTCGGCCATCACGGCGAACTCGTCCAGGTAGTCACGCGCCGCGGACGGCGTGCCCACGGCCGCATAGCGGAACATGTTCACCACCTGCTGGCCCGCCGGGGATTCCAGCAGCATGTCAGCCTCGGGGTCGGTGAAGGTCCGCCCGCCACCCACCAGCGCACCCACCATGCGGCGACGGGCCTTCAGCGACAGGACATCGGCTTCCTCCTGGGTGTCTGCCACGATGGCGTTGACCCCGGCAATCACATACGGCTCGGCCAGCGCGGCGGAGGGCTTGAACTCGCGGCGGTAAATCCGCACAGCATCCTCGAGCGCCTGCGGGGCGAAGTGCGATGCAAAGGAGTACGGCAGCCCCAGGGCAGCCGCCAAGCGCGCACCAAAGAGGGAGGAGCCCAGGATGTACAGCGGCACGGCGGTGTCCTTGCCCGGGTAGGCGTTCACCCCGGAAATGCGGCTCGCCCCGTCAAAGTAGGCCTGTAGTTCCTGCACATCGGACGGGAAGGTGTCCGCCGCGGAGGGGTCCCGGCGCAGGGCGCGCATGGTGTTTTGGTCGCTGCCCGGCGCACGTCCCAGCCCCAGGTCAATGCGTCCCGGGTGCAGCGTCTCCAGCGTGCCGAACTGCTCGGCAATCTGCAGCGGGGAATGGTTGGGCAGCATGATGCCGCCGGCGCCGAGCCTGATGGTTTTGGTGTGGGCCGCCACGTGGGCAATCAAAACGCTCGTGGCGGAGGAGGCGATCGAGGGCATGTTGTGGTGTTCGGCGTACCAAATCCGCTTGTAGCCCCACTCTTCCGCCTTCTGCGCCAAATCCACGGATGCGCGCAGGCTTGCGGCGATGCCGTCCTGGCCAACATGGGCCAGGTCAAGGATGGAAATGGGAAGCGTCATGGGTGCTGCCTTTCGAAGTGGTCTCACTAGCCCCAACCCCCAACCGCGCCCGGATATTTCCGCCCGTGGCCTCTCTCACGTCTGCCCGATCGCGGGATGTCCGACGCCGGAGCCAGCCCGGGCGCGGACCCGCACCGACACCCGCCTGGCACGTGGATGTGGTGTTACGCACCCACCGGAACGTTGAGCCGCTCAAGGGCAGCCACCGCCGCGGCGCGGCCCGCCCGGTTGGCGCCCAAGGTGGATGCGGAGGCACCGTAACCCACCATCAGCAGGCGCGGTTCGCGGGCCACTCTCACCCCGTCCATGACAATGCCGCCGCCTGGTTCGCGCAGCTTCAGTGGCGCCAGATGGTCCATGGCAGCCCGGAATCCGGTGGCCCACAGGATGGCGTCGGCGGCAAAGGTGCTGCCGTCCCCAAACACCGCACCGCCGGATGTCAGCCGTTGCAGGGGACCGCGGGAAACCAGCGTTCCAGCGGCGATGCCGTCTTGGTACTGCCTGGTCATGGGCAGCCCCGTCACACCCACCACGCTGAGTGGCGGCAGTCCGGCGGCGGTGCGGGCGTTCACGCGGGCTTCCACGTCTCGGCCCCAGTCGGGGTTGAATTCGCGGGAGGTGAATTCGGGCGCACGGCGGGTGGACCAGGCCGTGTGAACGCCTGCGTCGGCAAGTTGGAGCAGGAATTGCACCGCCGAGGTTCCACCGCCCACCACCAGTACTTTTTGCCCGGCGAACTCGGCCACCGAGCTGAAGTCGTGGGTGTGGAGCTGTCGCCCGGCGAAAGTTTCCACCCCCGGGTAGTGCGGCCAGTGCGGCTTGTCCCAGGTGCCGGTGGCGTTGATGACCAGCCGGGTGGTGAATACGCCAGCATCAGTCTCCACCGCCACGGGCGACGCGGCAGCACTGGAGGGAACGCCGTCGTCCGTGGGAAGCGAACGCACGGCGTGCACCTTCACGGGCCTGCGAATGGGCAGCGAGAACGTCTTTTCATAGTTGCCGTAGTAGCGCCCCACCACCACCGACGCTGGCTCGTCAGGATCGGCCGGGGGGAGTTTCATGCCGGGGAGGTCGTGCACGGCGTGGGCTGCGCCAAGTGTCAGTGAGGACCAGCGGTGCAGCCAGGCACCGCCGGGCGCGGGGTTCGCGTCGAGAACCACAAAATCTGTCTCGGGCGAAAGCCCTTGCCGCGCCAAGTAATACGCCGCCGACAGTCCCGCCTGGCCTGCTCCGATAACCACCACGTCCAGCATTGTTGCCTCCTTTTAGTGGTGGAACCGGGTCGGAGAGGCAGCTATTCCGTTTGTGTGGCAAGCCACGTGCGGCCACGCTGCGAGAGCGCCTTATCCGCGTAGTAGACGGCCGCGGCCCCCACGGCGTAAGCCACCAGGTCCAGGGCCGAGAAGGTGGTACCAAAGACTAGGCGTGACGGCGGGAAACTCTGGGCCAGTTGCGCGGGAACTCCCGTGAGCTGGGCCAGCTCAATGAAGGCACTGATGCCGAAGGCACCTAACGCCAGCCAGTGGCGCTGGACCGTGGGGAGGATGAGCGCCAACAGCAGGTATACCAGCACGGTGAAAAGGGCGTCGGTAATCAGTGAGGCAATGTCACCGGGCACCAGGAAGTGCAGGGCCAGCCCCAGGACGGCCACGTCGGTGGCGGCGATGAGCAGCGCAAGGCGGCGGGACTTGGGGGTTCTTAGAAATGCCATGGGCTTGAGTCTAACCGCGGCGCCGCACCAGCCTGGCTAGGCCCGCACCACCGGCAGTTCCTTCCACTCGGTGGTGTACCGGGGCGAGGAGTGCTCGCGCCTCATGGACCAAAGCGGCGCCTGGGCAAGGCCGCCCACTCCGATGCCAATGGCCGTGCTGCCAAACTTGTTGCGCACCTCGCCCATCACATCGCCCACATCTGCCTGCTCCGCCGCGGCGCCAAAAACATCAAGCATGCCCGCCCCGGAGGCCGGTTCCAGTCCGTTGAACATGACGCCCGCCCGCAGGTACGCCGCCCCGGGGACTGCGCTTTGGCCGATGGCTGCCACGGCTGCCCGGATCAACACAATGGGATCCTGGGTGGGCGTCAGGAACCTGATGGTGACCGCCGGGAAGCTACCCTCTCCCCCGGCAAAGCGACTGGTTCCCGCCGTGACAGTCATGGTGGAGGCGCGCAGGCCTTCCTGGTTGAGGCGGGCTGCCCCGCGTTGGGCGTAGATGGCCATAACCTCCTCCATGCCCGCAACAGTGGTGACGGGGGTGGAGAAGCTGCGGGAGAACATGATTTGCTGCTTGTCCACGTGTTCCTCCGTGTGAGGAATGCACTCGGTGCCGTTGAGCTCCATGACGGTGCGCTGCAGCACCACCGAGAACTTCTTGCGAATCAACGCCGGGTCGGCGGCCTTGAGATCGGCGATGCTTTCAATGCCCATCATTTTCAGCCTGGCGGCCGTCTTGCCACCAACGCCCCATAACCCTGACGCTGGCACTCGTTCCTGGATGCCCGAGATGTGTCCAGCCGGCATGGCGTCCAGGGCACAAACACCAGCCAGCGCCGGATTTTGCTTGGCGATCCTATTGGCAAACTTCGCCAGCGTCTTGGTGCCCGCCACGCCAACGCAGACGGGAACGCCCACGTGGCGCATCACTGCTTCGCGAACCTCACGGCCCGTGGTGTTCAGCTGCACAGGGTCCCCCACCACGCCAATGAACGATTCATCGATGGAGTACACCTCCTGCCACGTGCCGAAGCGGCCCACCACTTCCATGACCCGGGCGCTCAGGTCTCCATACAGTTCGTAGTTGCTGGAGCGCGCCACCAGCCCCCACGCCTTAGCCTGGGCCTGCAACTGGAACCACGGGGCACCGGTGGCAATCCCCAGCGCCTTGGCTTCCGCCGAGCGCGCTACCACGCAGCCGTCGTTGTTGGATAGCACCACCACGGGCCGGCCTTCCAACGTTGGGTCAAAGACCCGCTCGCAGGAGACATAAAAGTTGTTCACGTCCACCAAGGCGATGTGATTGGCGCTCATTCGCGCCACCCCCGGTGGCGGCCCCTGGCCACCCTAGACATGATGCAGGCAGCGGGTCACAACGCCCCATACTGCCAACTCCCCCACCACCGGGGTCCGGGTGCCGGCCGCCGGGGACTGGGCATCCGCGGGCTGCGTCACCAGGGAGGTCACGCCGTCGAGCATGGAAAGCCTGCGGATCAACAGTTCACCCTCCACCACGGCAACCACCACCGAGCCCTCGCGCGGGGTGAGTGATCTGTCCACGATGATTTCATCACCGTCGGCAATCCCGGCACCTGCCATGGAGCTGCCCGCCACGCGCATGATGAACGTGCAGGTCCTGTCCCTGATCAGGTGCTTGTTGAGATCAATCCCGCCATTGAAGTAGTCGCGGGCAGGGGATACAAAGCCCGTGGGTTCGGTGTTGGACGGCTTGGGGGAAACCAGATCCATGCCAAACACGCCACCACCGCCTAGTACAAAGTTTCGAAGTACCAGCGTACCACCGCCTACTTCGGGGCGAGGCTTCCACCCGGTCCCGCGGGGCTATTGACCGAGTGCCTAGTCGTCACCGGTGGCAGGGTCCGCGGGCACGAGAGCGTCAATCCAGTGTGAGATCCGGCGAACCACACCACTTAGCTGAGCAAGCGCGAATCCCCCGCCGGCAACCATGAAAAGTGTGAGAAACATGGGGAGCCGCGTATCACCGTCAACACTGACGCCCATCGATTCCG
This sequence comes from Arthrobacter sp. HLT1-20, assembly GCF_054510895.1. Classification (NCBI taxonomy): domain Bacteria; kingdom Bacillati; phylum Actinomycetota; class Actinomycetes; order Micrococcales; family Micrococcaceae; genus Arthrobacter; species Arthrobacter sp. HLT1-20. The sequence goes on from NZ_JBTNDR010000004.1 coordinate 61,152, forward strand.
CGACTCTTGTGGGATATGGCGCCCACGGCACGTCGAGGATGGCTACCGCGACTTGTACCAGGACCAGGGCGACGGCGATCAAACCCGCCACAACACCCTTGGCCCGCACAGCCGACCACAGGATTGTGAGATATGTGGCGGTCGCAAGTCCATAGAGCACCCCAAACATCACCGCAGAAATCATCAAATGTAGGCTTTCACTAGAGATATGCACGAACCGATCCCCAACGCATCACCCACAAGCGATAGGCCCGCAGACCCCACAGCGGCAAGTCCCAATCGTTGGCTGTTTGAGAGGTACTTTCCTATCCTACCTTCCACAAATCCCTTGGCGGCTTTGTAAATGGCTGTGAGAAAAGCCTTCGCGCCACCCAGTTTCGAAACTGCGGCAGAAAGCTTGACGCTCCTATTCACCAGATTTCCCATTTTTGTAATAACTTTTGCAAGTTGCGCCGCCCCAAACAGAAGAGTGGCCAGGTTAGCCGCGCACGTTGTAGCCGTCCATACCCACCAGACGATGCTCGGGTCTGCAGTTACGGGAAAAGCCGTTTGTTCACTCGTTTCAATTACTTGCGACAGGCCATTGCCCGTGAGTTCAAAATGTGTTTCCAGTGCCTGGCCGTCGGCATCCACGGCCCACGGCGTTTCAATGAGTGCAATCTGCTGGCGAGTGGTGGTTGTCTGGGTTTCCACCACAGGCAACGCTTCAATCTGGGCCCATTTTTCCTTGGAGATGTCTTCTGGATCGCTTAAATCTCCGAGGATTTTCTCGACTTGCGCGGCAGTGGTGTCGAAGCTGTCGCCGACTGGCTCCATGATGGTTGTGTCTGCAACGACGGCAACCGAACCATCAGCGTTCATGACGAGCTCCGCGTCCGCCGGCATGTCGAACTCAAAATCAAGCGTGGGAGAGGCGCCGGAGTCCTCAAGAATCGCTATGAGCTGAGCACCCTGCCCAGTGGCTCGAGCAACAATATTTGTGCCGGGCGCTGTATCGCGCTGCACCGACACCCCATCAGAAATTGTCGCCTCGGTACCCGTACCGGCCGCGCCGATGGAAATGTCGGGGACTCCCTCGCCCGACAACGAAACAGTCCCCCGATTGTCAACGGAAACAAAAGCGCCGTTCTCGGTAAGGGTAGCCGCGCCCGTGGCAGTCTCACCCAGCAACTGCGCACTGGTTGGCGACGCCGCTTGCGCGAGAGCCGCTATGGACATTGGATCGCCGGCGTCATAGGCGGCCGCGGCCTCGGCGACGGTATCACCACCGGGCAGCTCCGCCGCCACAGTTGGATCTGCCCAAGCAAGAACCAGGGAACACGCGGTGGCTGCCGCGAGCATCGTGGCAAGAAATCTCTTGGATTGCCCTCTTGTCAGCATGTTATGCATTTCTGAACCCTTCACTTTCCCGGCAAGCAGCCCATAAACCTGAAATGGCGAGCATCGTGTGTTTCAAATTCTTCGTGGACATCGACCTGGCCGCGAGCAAACCGCCCAAAAGTGGGCCGCAGGAAAGTTTCCCGGGGGAAATATGCATCACGGCTGGATTCACTATTTCCTGGATTCGAAACAACAATGGATCTGAGAAATTCCGACACTACGTCATGCAATCAGCTGGTTCGGGAATACTTCGTGCACAAATTCCTTCGTGCAGGATTTTTTATCCGAAAGGACAGTCTTAGTGCGCCGGGATTTCTTTCAATCCTGTCTGTCAGGTCAGGCCGTGGCCTCCTGACTGGCGCCATTGAATACGTCATTGGCCGCAACGCTGCTGCCCTCAGCTACCGCGCCAGCACCAAGTCCCCCGCAGTCCGGGAGAGGAGCAGCGCCTCCACCACGGGGACCAGCATGATGAGCGCCAGCACGGCGAAGGTGAGCTGGTACCCCGCCTCTGCTGGAACATCGGGTGCCAAGAGGGACTGGGCGGCACGCAGGATCAGGGCCCCCACGGCGATGCCCAGGCCGGTGGCGATCTGGGCGATCGTGGAGGACAGAGTGTTGGCATCTGACATGCCGGCCTTGGGAACGTCCACAAACTGCAAGGTGTTGTACGCGCTGAACCCGATGGAGCGCAGCACGCCGCTGGCGAACAACAGCACGGCAATCACGGCAAGTGGTGTCTCCGGATTCAGCAGGGCACAGGCCACCAGCACCAACGCACCGCCAATGTTGCTCAGCAGCAGCACGGTGCGGAAACCAAAGCGCCTGATCAACGGCGAGGTGGCGGGCTTGATGAGTACGTTGCCGGCAAACACGGCCATGGTCATCAGTCCTGCCTCGAAGGCGCCCCAGCCAAATCCCAGCATGAACATCAGCGGCAACAGGAACGGCACAGCGTTGATAACCATCCGGTACAGGGCGCCCCCGCCGTTGCCAACCCGGAAGGTGTGGATCCGCAACGCACGCAGATCCAACAGCGGGTGCATGGCCCGCCTAAACCACCACAGCGCCCCCGCGATGCAGGCCAGGGACGCCACAATCCAGAGCACGACGGCGAACCACGGCGTGGGTGCCGAACCAACCAGTTCCATGCCGATCACCAAGGCAGCCAGGGCAACGCCGCACAGGCCGAATCCCACCCAGTCCGGTGGCGGCACCGCCCGGGCACGGATGTCCGGCACCACCTTGAGCGCGACGCCGAAGGCGACCACGCCCAAGGGGACGTTGATGAGGAAGATCCAGTGCCAGCTCGCGTAGCTGACCAACAGCCCGCCCACCACAGGGGCAAGCACGGGGGCAATGAGGGCCGGCCAGGTCAGGTAGGCGATGGCCTCCAGAAATTCTTTCCTGTTTGCATCACGCAGGACCACCAGCCTGCCCACGGGGACCATCATGGCCCCGCCCAAACCCTGCAGCATGCGGGCCACACAGAGGAAGGCAAGGTTGGGGCTGAGCGCACAGAGCAGCGAGGCGATGGTGAAAACGGGAATCGCGGCAGTGAACACCCGCCGCGCACCAAAGCGTTCGGTCAACCAGCCCCTGATGGGGATGCCCACCGCCAGGGTAATCAGGTAGGCCGTCATGGCCACATTGATATCCACCGCCCGCACGCGCAGGTCCGCTGCGATGGCCGGGGCGGCAGTGGAAATGATGGTGCCGTCCAGTATTTCCATGAAATAGGTCCCGGCAACCAAGAGGGCCAAGGCACGGCTGAAGGAACTGGCGCCGGCCGCCGTCGCACTTTTCATTGGGCGTGCCCCGAGGTGAGATCCGTGGTGGTCAGTCGCAGCCACAGCCACAACCGCTTTTGCGGGTCGGCTAAGTCGATGCCGAAATCGGCTGAAAGCCGGCTGACTCGGTAGCGAACAGTGTTGTTGTGGACGTGCAGGCTGGCGGCCATGGCGGCGATGTTCCCGCTGCACACTAGGTAGGCCCGCAAAGTGTCAAGATATGCGGTCTGCGCCTCGGCGTCACGGGTCTGGATCAGGGTAATTTCGTCCTGCTCGGCCATGCCGTGCTGGTCCATGAACTCCCCAATTTTCATCAGGTTCAGCGGGACCCTGTGGTCCTCGTACAGCCCCACGGCCGGAGAGTTTCCACCACGTCCCTGGGCTGGCTGGCTGCGCAACAGGAAGGCAAGAGTCTCCAGCGCCTGCGCCCTGGATGCGGGCAGCCCCTCCACGGTTGGGGCAATGCCACCAACCGCCGCGATCAGGGGAAAACTGCTGATAGTCCGTGCGTACGCCCCAATGTCGGCAACAACGCGCCTGTGCACAGCCCGTGGTGTGCTGCCTTCACACGGAAGCAGCGCGTAAACAACGGAATCGATGATGGCACTGTGGCTGCTGTTGAACTGCACGTTGCAGACGGTGGTGACAAGGTGCAGGAGCTTCTGGATTTCCTGGATCGCCTCAACATTGCCGGTGGTGGGCCGGAGGATGGAAAATGCTGCCACGGCCAGCCCCTTGGCCGCATCGAGCCCCAGCTGGGCGGCGGCAAAGGAAGCATGGGCCGTGTCATCCATGAGCGTGCGCATGAGATCCCCGTTCCTGCGCTGCCCAAAGTCGAAGGTCTGGCGGGCATGGAGCATGTGCAGTCCGGCCAGGGCCCCCATCCGGTCCATGGCCGCCAGCGCAGCCCGGCGCTTTTCCTCGCCCGGATCGATGACCCAGATGGAACCCAACAGCTCATCGCCCGCCCGCACGGCGAGCGCCAGCCGTGCCATCTCCTGTTCCGTGGCGGGGATGAGCACGGCGCTCGCTGAGTCGTACACCGTCTTAAAGTCAGCGTCGAAGGCCGGTGCCGTGGTCTCCTCAAGGGATAACGTGGTGACGCGCCGCAACTCGTCAATGGGCTGGCCGGGCAGTGTTGAGTAGCCGATCACCCTCCCCAGCGGATCCACAATGCTCACTGCCCCGTTGGTGATTGATGCCGCGGCATTGGCAAAGGCGTAGAGGTCCCCGAGCCGCACGCCGGAGACAAAGTCCGCGCCCGCACCACCCACCGAAGCGCGGGCAAGGGACACAAGCCGGGTCCAGTCCGTGGAGTCGGTGGCCACCAGCAGTGCCAGCCCATGGTCAACCGCCACAGCCCGGGCCCGCTCCATGGGCACCCCGTAGGCCTTGACCACCACGGCGGCAGCATTGCCAGCCACCGCCCTGGCGAACAGCCTGTCGAAATCCGCCGATTCAAGGCGGAGGCCAACGGCAAGGATGATGCAGTTTTCAACGGGGGCAAGGTCATCCAGGGGGTCGTACATCAGCACGCCGGACACCCGGTGTTCGCCCGCCTCCGGGCCGGGATTGGCCTGCACAAGATCCGCCTGCATCAACTGCAAGCAGTCAAGCAGCCGAACAGTGCCGCTGCGCATCCCGCTGCGGCCAGGATTCTCCACATCACGCTCCATGCCTGGAGATTATCACAAGGAAATTGCCATTAATTTGTGAGAAGTCACATGTAGATTGAATGAGATCTGAATCACTATTGAGGTAACGCAATAAACCTCAGCAGTTAGAAGGCAGCACATGAAATTCAAGGACATCAGGGCACTGGCATCCATCCAAGGCCCGGCGCGCTCCACGGCGGAACGTCTGGACCGTCGCTGCTACAGCGTAGGCGACATGCAGAAAATGGCCGCCAAGGCCCTGCCCAAGAGCATCTTCGACTACATCGAAGGTGGCGGCGAGGATGAGGCGTCCATGCGCCGGAACATCGAATCCTTCAACGACTGGGCCTTCCTGCCCAAGTGGGGCTCGGTGGAAAACCTGAGCCTGAGGACCACCATCCTGGGCGGCCCGGCTGCCATGCCGCTGATGCTGTCGCCCACCGGCGGCACCCGGCTGTTCCACCCGCAGGGCGAGATCGCCGCGGCCCGTGCCGCCCTGGCCGCGGGCGTGCCCTACGGCCTGGCCCACCTGAGCACCACGCCCATGGAACACGTGGCGGAGGCAGCCCCCGGCCTGCGCCGCTGGTTCAACCTTGAGCCCACCAATGACAAGGCCATGCTTCAGGCTGTTCTGGACCGTGTGTCCAACGCCGGCTACGAGGCCCTCATCGTCAACATCGATTGCCGCGACGTGGGGCACCGGGAACGCGACTACCACAACGGCTTCACGGCCCCGCCGTCCATCAAGCCCAGGACGGTCTTCGAAGGCGCCCTGCGCCCCCGCTGGGCACTGGGATTCCTGGCCAACGACGCCATCGCCTTCCCCAATCTCGACGCCGAAATCCCGCAGGGCCCGCTCTCCAGCACACCCGATATGTGGCGCACCCTGCTGGCCGGATCCTACGAGCCCACCGACTGGAGCGATCTGGCGGACATCCGCACCCGCTGGAACGGCCCCATCATCCTCAAGGGTTGCGTGAACCCGAAGGACGCAGCCATTGCGGCCAGCATGGGCTTTGACGCGATCCAGGTCAGCAACCATGGCGGCCGCCAGCTGGACCACATGGTCTCCCCCATGGATGTGCTCCCGGAGATGGTTGACGCCACGGCGGGCCGCATGGAAATCATTGTGGACGGCGGCATCCGGCGCGGCTCCGACGTCATCAAGGCCCTGGCCCTGGGCGCCGATGCCTGCGCTATTGGCCGCCCCTACCTGTACGGTCTCGCCGCTGCCGGTGAAGCCGGTGTGAGCCACGTTCTCAAGCTGTTCAAGACTGAAATGCACCGCACCATGGCCCTGTTGGGTGTCACCACCATTGCAGAGCTGAAGGAAGGCGGCCGCGAGCTCATCCGCCACCACAGCGAAACTTTTGTCCGCGTCGCGGCCGCATCAGACCTTGATTCACAGCGGTCGCTGGCAGAGTTGGGAACTCCGCGATGAGTGCCCCGTCCGCCGTCCGCAGGCGTGTCCGCGCCGCTGCCGCCGCCGCCTCCGCGGCAGCGCTGCTGTTCTCACTGGCTGCGTGTGGACGTTCGACGGCGTCCGACGGCGTTGCCGAACTTGGTGCCGGGATCCCAGCCATGGCCGTCAACCAGGCTGCCGCGGCGCAACTCCCGGACGCCATCAAGGCCGCCAAGGTGTTGACGGTGGCCATCCCCACCAACGAGCCGCCCACCCAGTTTTACCGCGAGGGCACCCGGGAGATGACGGGGACCAATCCGGATATTGCCCGGCTGATTGGCCAGGCGCTAGGGGTGAAGGTGGACATCAAGGTCGCCAACTTTGACTCCATCATTCCCGGCATGGCCGCCGGCAGGTACGACATGACCGTTTCCTCCATGACACCCACCGAAAACCGGATGAAAGTTCTGGACTTTGTGGACTACCTTCAGATGGGCAACTCCATAGCCGTGGGCACAGGCAATCCTCAAGGCATCACGGAGGAAGCAGCCCTGTGCGGGAAGAAGGTGGGCCTGCTAATCGGCTCCTACCAGCTCACCGCCAATGTGCCGGCCGCCGACGAGAAATGCCAGGCGGCGGGCAAACAGCCGATCCAGACCAGCGAATTCCAGGACACCCGCCAGGCCATCTCCGGGTTGACCAGCGGCCGCTTGGACGCCGTGCTGGCTGACTCGCCCATCCTTGATTTCGCGGCCAAGGCGAATCCGGACATTGAGATTTCCTCCCAGTATGACTTCACCCCGGTGGGGGTGGGACTGCCCATCGAATCCGAGCTAGTCACGTCGGTGTCCGCTGTCATGGTGGACATTCTCAAAAGCGATTCCTACACGAAAGTTTTGAAAAAGTACGGGCTTCAAAGCAGCGCCATCACCGATCCCCGCGTCAACTTCGCCCAATAGGAGGTGAACACCATGCAGCAACAACAATCAGCTTCAACCACTCCTCACCACCTTCCCCCAGCAGCTTCGGGTGATTCTGTCCCGGTGGTGCCCCTGCGCCATCCCATCCGCAACGCCCTGGCACTGGTCCTGATCCTCATCGCTGCTAGCGCAGCCCTGGATGTGGCCACCAATGAGCGCTACCACTGGGACGTTGTGGCCACGTACCTATTCTCCCCGGAAATCCTGACAGGTGCCGGCCTGACGCTGGTCCTGACAGTAGTTTCGATGACTGTCGGCATCGCACTGGGTACTGTCCTGGCGATCATGCGCCTGTCCACAAACCCGATTCTGCACACCATCAGCAGGGCCTACATCTGGTTCTTCCGAGGCACGCCGCTGCTGGTCCAGTTGATCTTTTGGTACAACATTGCGGCCCTGTACCCGGTGATTGCGTTGGGACTGCCCTTCGGCGGGCCCTCCATAGTGATCGGCTCAGCCAACGTGCTCATCTCCCCGCTGGGTGCAGCACTTCTCGGTTTGGCCTTGAATGAAGCCGCCTACATGGCGGAGATCATCCGCAGCGGCATCAGCTCGGTGGACAAGGGCCAGCACGACGCCGCCCGGGCGCTGGGCATGAACCGCAGCAAGTTGATGATGCGTGTCATCCTGCCGCAGGCCATGCGCGTGGTCCTGCCACCCACGGGCAATCAGGTCATCTCCATGCTCAAGGGGACCTCCCTGGTCAGCGTGCTGGCCATCTCCGACCTGCTCTACTCGGCACAGATCATCTACTCGTTCAACTACCAGACCATCCCACTGCTCATTGTGGCCAGCCTCTGGTACCTGCTCATGACCACTGTCCTGAGCTTCTTCCAAAACAAGCTCGAGCGGCGCTACGGGCGCGGCTTTGACACTGCAACCCGCCTGGTTCGCCGGCCCAAGAGAAGGAAAGCATCATGAGCACAACAATGGTGGAAGCCCAAGGGGTGCGCAAAAACTTCGCGGCCATTGAAATTCTCAAGGGCATTGATCTAAAGATCGAACAGGGCACGGTGACCTGCCTGATCGGCCCGTCCGGTTCCGGCAAGACAACGTTCCTGCGCTGCATCAACCACTTGGAGAAGATCGACGCCGGCCGCCTGTACGTGGACCAGCAACTTGTGGGCTACACCGAACGCAACGGGCGCCTGTACGAAAAGAAGGAAAGCCACACTGCCAAGTCACGCCTCACTGCGGGAATGGTGTTCCAGCGCTTCAACCTCTTCCCGCACATGACAGTCATGGAAAACGTGATTGAGGCTCCCGTCCACGTGCTGGGCCGGCCCAAAAAGGAAGTCATCAAGGAAGCCCAGGTCCTGTTGGACCGTGTGGGTCTGGGCGACCGGGGGCATTCCTACCCCCAGGACCTCTCCGGCGGTCAGCAGCAGCGCATAGCCATTGCCCGGGCCCTGGCCATGAAACCCAAGCTCATGCTGTTCGACGAGCCCACCTCCGCACTCGACCCCGAGAACGTTGGCGAGGTGCTTGAAGTCATGAAGGACCTGGCCGCTGACGGCATGACCATGGTGGTGGTCACCCATGAGCTCGCCTTCGCCAAGCAGGTCGCCGACCAGGTGGTCTTCATGGACATGGGCGTGGTGGTGGAAACCGGCCCGCCGTCGGAAGTGCTGGTGGCACCCCAACACGAGCGGACCAAGGCGTTCCTCTCCAAGGTCCTCTAAGACCCCAACACTTCTTTGCAACAATCACCTTGGCCGCTCTCAGGCAGCCAGCAGAAAAGGAAAAGCACCATGCTCCGAACCCAAATCAGCACCACCTTGGCACCTGTCCCGGCGGGACCGTATTCCCAGGCCATTGCCGCCAACGGTTTCCTCTTCACCGCCGGTGCGACCCCGCACCACCCGGTCACCGATGACACCGTGGGCGAGACCATCGGCGAGCAGACCCGGGCGGCCATGGAGAACCTGGCCGCCGTGTTGGCCGCCCACGGCCTGGACTTCTCCCACGTGGTCAAGGCCACCGTCCACCTGCAGGAGCCCGCCCGGGACTTTGCCGGGTTCAACGCGGTCTACGAGGAATTCGTCAAAGCCCCCTACCCCGCACGAACCACTGTGGGCTCGTTCCTAGGTGACTTTCTGGTAGAGGTCGACGCCGTGGCCGTCATCCCCGCCGAGGCCGTGCCCGCAAGGCGTGCAGTTAGGCTGTGAGGCCCAGCTTGCTCATGCGCCTGGAATGGTTGCGTGTCAGGGTGCTCAGGATGGCCTGCACCTCGGCCGCAGCCTGTTCCTGGGTGGCATCGGGGCGCAGGCCCACCAGGAAACTGTGTTTGGCGCCAATGCGTTGCACCTGGGTCAGCGCCTCGCCCACCATCCGGCGCCCCCACAGCGCGAGGCGGGAGGACAGCCGCGGGTCCTCCGCCAGCATCATTTTCAGCAGCGACGTCAACGTTTCAATTTGCTCGTCGCTGGTGCGCACCTGGGCAATAACCGCCCGGGTGGCGTCGTCAAGGTGCTCGGCAATGGCGCCATAAAACTCCTCCGTGATGGTTTCCACCACGTAGGCCTTCATGAGCGATTCGTGCCAGTCGGCGGGCCTGGTGCGCTCATGGAAGGAATCCACCATGCGCACAAACGGCGCCATGGCCAATTCCGGGTCCATGCCCATGGCGTTGAGCCGGGCACACATGGCCTCATAATGGCCAAACTCGGACACAGCCATTTTGCCCAGCACAGCCCTGTCGCGCAGCGATGGCGAGTGCCGCGCGTCGATCGCCAAACGCTCAAACGCGGACAGCTCCCCATACGCAATGCTGCCCAGCAAATCAACAACAAAGGTGTCGTAGCGGGCGCTCAGTTCCCCTGCGGAAACGGAATCATCGGCGTCGGAGGCTGGAATACTCATACGCTCTAGGGTAGTCCGTGCCGCGCCACACTTGTTCCCTGCCGCGAATCGTTTACGCTGAAACCGTGCCGTACTCTCACATTGGCGTCAGTCAAAGCGCCGCGCAGCAGTCCCTTGCCCAAGCCCTGGCCGACTTGGGCACCGAGTTCAAGCTGCCCGATGGCTTCTCCCCCGAGGTGCTAGCGGAGGTGGATGCGGTCATTGCCGGCCATGAACTCCCAGCCCCTGACCTGACAGCACTGCCCTTCATCACCATCGATCCGCCCACCTCGCAGGACCTAGACCAGGCCATGTTCCTGCAGCGCAGCGCCGACGGGTACGTGGTGCACTATGCCATTGCCGATGTCCCCTCCTTTGTTCCGGCCGGCGGTCCGCTCGATGCCGAGACCCGCCGTCGGGGCCAGACCATCTACACGCCCGGCCAGCGCATTCCCCTCCACCCCACACCCTTGAGTGAGGGCGCCGCGAGCCTGTTTGCCAACGATCCCCGCTCCGCTTACGTCTGGGAAATTCACCTGGCCGCGGACGGCACCCAGGCCTCGGCCTTGGTCCGCCGGGCCACAGTGCGCAGTGTTGCCAAGCTGGGTTATGAGGAGGCCCAAAAGATGTACGACGCCGGGAACGCACCCGCCGCCTTTGCCGAAACGTTGGCGCTGTTGGCCGAGATCGGGACCAAGCGCATTGACCTGGAGCGCGCCCGCGGCGGTGCCAGCCTCAAGGTGCCGGCCCAAGAAGTGGAGTTTGTGGACGGCCGCTACGTCCTGGCGTTCCGCCCCAATCTGCCCATAGAGGACTGGAACGCCCAAATTTCCCTGCTGACAGGCATGGCAGCCGCCCAACTCATGATCGACGGGAAAGTGGGCATTCTGCGCACCATGCCTGCCCCGGATGCCGAGGCCATTGCCGCCTACCGCCTGCAAACTGAGGCCCTGGGAAACCCGTGGGACCCGGACATGGCCTATGGCGCCTACCTGCGCACCTTGAACACCGCCGATCCTAAACATTTGGCGTTGATGCACGCAGCCAGCACCCTGTTCAGGGGCGCCGGTTACACACCCTTTAACGGCAGCGTCCCGGCGGAAGTCATGCAGGCGGCAGTGGCCGCGCCGTACACCCATACCACGGCACCCTTGCGCCGTCTGGTGGACAGGTTTGTGCTGGCCATTTGCGCGGCCCTGTGCGCCAAGGAACCAGTCCCGGGCTGGGCCATTGAGGCCCTCGACAAGCTGCCGGAGATCATGAGCGCCTCCAACCAGCTGGCCAACAAGGTGGACAAGGCCGCCATCGACACCATTGAGGCCGCGCTGCTGAGCCACCAGGTGGGAGGCGAGTTTGACGCCGTCGTACTGGCAGGACCCAAACGGAACGGCCACTCTTCCAAGGCGGGCGCTGCACGCAGTTTCATCCAGATTGCCGAGCCGGCCGTGACGGGATACTGCGACGGCGATCTTCAGGCCGGCACCGTGGTGCGCGTGACACTGGATTCGGTGGACATTGCCAAACGAAGTGTGAAGTTTGTCCAATCCGCCCAAAATTAGGGTGTGCCGCTAGACTAAGGGGGTAGACATGGATGCCCGGTCGTTGATTGATAGTTTTTGATTCAACAAACCCGCCCCTACGCGCGTCTTTTCAGCTCCTCCCGAACCCGTCATGTACGACGGCGGGAGGGCTAAGTTTTTGTTAGCCCGCGATCGGCTTCCCTAAGATTGTGCCGCTGTCCTGCGGTTCCGTGAGGCCTTCCGCGCCCGCGTTGAGCCCTGTAGGCGGCACCTTGTATAGACGAATTGAACGGTAAGCATTTGAGCATTGAAGCAGACTCCCTCTTGCAGGCAGAAGACAGCAGCGAAATCGTCGAGATTGACGGATCCCTGGTCACCCATGAGCCCCCGCACAAGGAAGAAAAGGAAACGTTCGCCAGCTTTGGCGTCCACCACGAGATCGTCTCCTCCTTAACCGAGGCCGGCATCTTGCACCCCTTCCCCATCCAGGCCATGACGCTGCCCATTGCCCTGACGGGCCATGACATCATTGGCCAGGCCAAGACCGGAACGGGCAAGACCCTTGGTTTCGGCATCCCCGCACTGAACCGCATCGTTGCCCCCAAGGATGAGGGCTTTGAAAAGCTCGCGGCCCCGGGAGCGCCCCAGGCCATGGTTATTGTGCCCACACGAGAACTCGCCGTCCAGGTGGCTGGCGACCTCGCCGTTGCCTCCAAGCACCGCGGCATCCGCATCGCCACCATTTACGGCGGCCGTGCCTACGAGCCGCAGGTTGAAGCCCTGCAAAAGGGTGTTGAACTCATTGTTGGCACCCCCGGCCGTTTGATCGACCTGCTCAAGCAGCGCCACCTGAACGTCAAGCACGTTCGCATGGTGATCCTGGACGAGGCCGACGAAATGCTGGACCTGGGTTTCCTGCCCGACGTTGAGACGTTGATTGCCGGCACTCCCCCGGTTCGCCAGACACTGCTGTTCTCGGCCACCATGCCCGGCCCGGTTGTTGCCATGGCCCGCCGCTACATGACCCAGCCCACGCACATCCGTGCCGCTGATCCTGATGACGAGGGATTGACCAAGCGCGATATCCGCCAGCTCATCTACCGCGCCCACAGCATGGACAAGATTGAGGTTCTGGCCCGGATCCTGCAGGCCAAGGACCGCGGCCGCAGCATCATCTTCACCAAAACCAAGCGCACCGCAGCCAAGGTTGCTGAGGAATTGGTTGACCGCGGCTTCGCCGCAGCTGCCATCCACGGCGACTTGGGCCAGGGCGCCCGCGAGCAGGCCCTGCGCGCCTTCCGCAACAACAAGGTTGATGTCCTGGTGGCCACCGACGTCGCTGCCCGCGGCATCGACGTCGACGACGTCACGCACGTGGTCAACTACCAGTGCGTTGAGGACGAGAAGATTTACCTGCACCGTGTTGGCCGTACCGGCCGCGCCGGCAACAAGGGCACTGCCGTGACCTTCGTTGACTGGGATGACATGCCCCGCTGGGCTCTCATCAACAAGGCGCTGGGGCTGAGCGTTCCCGAGCCGATCGAAACGTACTCCTCCTCTCCCCACCTGTACAGCGACCTTGACATCCCGGTTGGCACCAAGGGCCGCCTGCCTCGCAACATGCGCACGCACGCCGGCATTGATGCCGAAGTTTTGGAAGATCTTGGCGAGACGGGCAAGCGCAACTCCCCCAAGACTGATTCGGGCCGAGGCGGTAGCCATGGTGGCAACCGCGGCGGAAACCACTCAGGTGCCCGCCACGGCGAGAAGCGCGACTCCGGCCGTGGCGCCGGCCGCAACTCCGGCGACGCCGCTGCCAACGGCGCAGCTGCCAGCAGCACTGGCTCCGCAGGCGAGAAGCGCGACTCCGGCCGCAGCCGCCGTCGCCCCTCCTCCGCAGCCGCCGGCGCTGCAACTGCCGAGGGCGCGGCTCCCGTTGAGGGTGCCACGCGTCCGCGCACCCGCACCCGCCGCCGCAACGGTGAAGTAGTGGCCAAGCAGGAGTCCGGCGAGTAGCCCTTCTTTTCCAGCTGATTCCAACTGGCCCGCAGAAAACGCCGAAAATTCACGGTTTTACCGTGATTTTCGGCGTTTTCTGCGGGTCAGTTTTGGTTGGTGCAGCTAGATCAGCGGGCGGCCTTCACGTCTGGCGTCGCGAATCTCCTGGATGAATGCCTTGCCCAGCACGTACAGCACGCCAGCCACTATGACCGGCCAAATCAGCACATACAGGGTGAGAAAAAATGCTGTCATGGATATTTCCTATGCTTTCTTCTCGAGAAGGATTCCGGGGGCGCCTTGGTTGGCTTCCTCCCGGTTGTCGAAGTCGCCAATGCGGTCCTTGATGGAGGCGAAGTCGAAGGTCACCTGATTGCGGAAGCACATGAAATAGCACACCAGAGTGCTGACCGCGTAGGCAACGAGCGACCCGGAGAGCACTGCATAGTCCTGCAGGACGCCGATCGCGAACGGCGCAACGGCGAGCATGGCAACGGCCGCAACAATCTTGGCCGTCTTCAGGCCAAAGAAGCCAAACGCCATCAAACCCAGGACAACGCCAATGCCCACAATGGAGAGCAGGTCCACCACGAGTCCGGTGAGTCCGCCCATGGCAATCCATTCGAAGCGCACCGGAATGAAGCAGGCCAAGGCAACAATCACGGAGATGGTGAAGGCCTTGTTGGTGATCTTTTGCCAGTAGAAGCTGGCAATGACGGGGAACACCAAGGCGCCCCACAGGGCCCCGACGAAGACCAACAGGTCAAGGATGTTCAACTGTCCGCTGGCAAAGTACAAGCCGGCGCCGGTGGCAACAATCATGGTGATGCGGCCGATGAACAGCATGGTCTTGGGGTTCGCTTTCCCCTCCTGAGCAATGTTCTGGCCGTACACATCGGCCATCATGATCGAGGACATGGCGGAGAGGTCGGAGTCAGCCGTGGAGGACAACGCGCCCACGATCATGATGAGGAAGATCCCCAACAGAACGGGGCTCAGGTAGGTCGCGGCCATCTGCGGGATCAAGTTGTTGGTGTCCCCATCCAGCGGGACAACGCCCGCGTACAGGGCCATGACGCCCATCATGCCGATGCCGATGATGGTGGCGCCGTAGCCAACAGTGGCTGTCACGAAGGTCTTCTTGATCAGGTCCTCACGGACGGCGAAGAGCCGCTGAGCAATGGTCTGGTTGCCAATGGCGTAGGCCAAGACAGCAGCAATGTACGGCGCACCCTGGTTCATAAACGCCTCTGAGGAGAAGAAGTTGGACTGTTGCGGTGTCAGCCTGGCCGCGCCCGAGACGAACATGTCCGGGCCGCCGGCGGCAAAGAACACCACAGGGATGATGATCACCACGGCGCCCAGCATGGCGAACACCTGAGCTGCGTCTGTGAGCACCGATGCTCTGAATCCTGACCACAGCGAGTACAGCAGGATGCCGCCGCCGATGAACAGGATTCCCTGGGTGAAGCTGAATGGGGACAGCAGCGCAATCAGCGCCCCTCCGGCGATGAAGTTGGAGGTGATGCTGACCATTGATCCAACAATGTTGGACCCGGCGAGCATCAGCTGGCTGGATTTGCCGTGCCGGGCATAAATGACCTCTGCCAGGGTGTGTGCCTTGGGTGCAACGGCGCGGATTCGCTTGCCAAACGGGTAGATGAACAAGATCATCAACGCGCCCCACAGGCCATAGTGGATGGGCCCGGAAATCCCGTACGTGTACCCGGAGGTGGCCGAGGCGTACATTGACGACGCCCAGATCCATGTTGCTGTCATGCTTCCTGCGGATATTCCAAAGCCGACCTTGTTGCCCGCTGTCATGTAGCCGTCAGCATTTTCATTCTTGCGGCCAATAAACAGTGTCATCAGCAGCGTACCGCCGTAAAACACCACTAAAAGCCCAATTACTGTCCAACTTCCCAGTTGGTGAAGTCCTGCGCCATCCGGCACCATGTGTGTCCTTTCGTAGGACGAAATTCACCGGCATTCCGCCAACATCAGCGTGCGCCGCCAAAAAAGTGCATGAAGCAGTCCGGTGAGGGAGCTGTCAGGCGCACTACCCGCCCGGGACCAGCCGCCAAGGCAAGCAGACAATTCTGTGCAGGCGGCCCAAAGTGATTCGCGTACTAGGCGAACAGTCACTACCGGAAAATCAACGGCTGACGTTCAGCCGGCAACGGGAATACAACGGTTCGCAGGCAGCTTTAGTTGCCCTTTCGAACCAGTCATCTGATTTCACTGTAACAGGGCGGCCGTGATCCACAGTGGTTGCCACTGCCACCCAAAGGTAACAATGGCGCATCCATTGACCGCTACGGCAGGAAGGGTTGCGAACCGGTCCCCGCGGAAAGGATGCGCTCCAGTGCGTCCTGCTCCGTGAGGTTTTCACCGAGCAGATTCGGCTTCCCGGCACCGTGGTAGTCGGAGGAACCCGTCATGAAGAGCCCCCTGCGCTGCGCCAATTCTCGCAGCCAGGCCCGACCCTCGGGCGGATTGTCCCGGTGCTCCACCTCCAAACCCAAGAGCCCGGCGTCGATCATGTCGGAGAAGATTTCCGGCGCCACCACCCGGCCGCGGGCACTGGCCACGGGGTGGGCAAACACGGGCACGCCGCCGGCGGCGCGGACCAGCTCCACGGCCAGGACCGGGTCCGGTGCGTAGTGGGTGACAAAGTAGCGCGAATGGGAGGTCAGAATGCTGGCAAAAGCCTCATTCCTGTCCGCCACAATGCCGGCGGCAACCAGGGCGTCGGCAATGTGCGGGCGGCCAATGGTTGCACCGGGAGCCACGTGGGCGCTCACATCATCCCAATTCAGTGGGTAATCTTCAGCCAGCCGTTCCACCATGCGCTCAGCGCGAGTCAGGCGGGCCACCTTGGCCTTGGTGATTTCCTCCAGCAGTCCCGGATGGTTGGGGTCGTGAAGATAGCTGAGCAGGTGCACGCTCACGCCCCGGCTCGTCTTGCAGGAGACTTCCATGCCGGGGAGCAATCCCACACCAAGTTGCTGGGCGGCCTCCAGCGCCGGGGCCCAACCGTCCGTGGAGTCATGGTCGGTCAGCGCGATGACGTCAAGGCGGGCCTGCGCAGCGGCCGCCATGAGTTCCGCCGGGCTCTGGGTGCCATCGGAAACATTTGAATGTGCGTGTAAATCGATTCTCACGCTCCAAGCGTACGTCCGTTGTGCCTGCGCCGTGCGCTGCCGCGGTGCGGCGCCGGCTGCGCCCGGTTCTGTCACGAGCGGATTTTGCCCACATTTCTTTGTTCCGCCGCGCGGCCGGTGAGAGACTTGAGGGGTGAACCAGACTGAGCAATCCTCCGCGCACCCCGACCCTTCCAGCGAGCAGCCGCTTGAGGAGCGTGTGAACAACCGTTCGCACCGCCCCAATTCAGAGGCTTTCCGCGCCTTCATGGCTTCCAGCTGGGCACCCGTCTCCACGGAGGCCCCCGCCCGGGCCGACGTGGCAGACCATGCCGCGCGCCGCCGTCGTGCCATCTCCGAGGCGTTCAAGACCGAGCGCCTGGTGCTCCCCGCCGGCCCCCTGAAGGTCCGCTCCAACGACTGCGACTACCGCTTCCGCCCGCACTCGGCTTTCGCGCACCTGACGGGTCTGGGCGTTGACCACGAGCCCGACGCCGTGCTGGTCCTGGATCCCGTTGCCGAGGGCAAGGGCGACGACGGCGGCCACCACCGCGCCACGCTGTACTTCCGTCCCATGGCCGGCCGGGACACCAAGGAGTTCTACGCAGACTCCCGCAGCGGCGAATTTTGGATTGGCACCCGCCCCTCCCTGGCACAGTTCCAGGCACAGTTGGGCCTGCCCACGGCAGATATTTCCGAACTTGAAGTGGCCATCACCAAGAACGTGGGCGAGCCCTCTGTTGGCGGCACGTCCATCCGTCTGATGCGCAAGGTTGATGAGAACATTGACGCGCTGGTAGACACGGCCCGCTACAACACAGCCAAGGACCCTGACAACATGGACTTCGGCGCCCTGGATGAGCTGGATGCCAAGCTCGCCGAGGTTGTCTCCGAACTGCGCCTGGTCAAGGACGCTTGGGAAATTGAGCAGATGAAGGTGGCCGTGGCTGCCACCATTGCCGGCTTCGAGGACATTGTGAAGGCCCTGCCGCGCGCGGTTGCCCACGCGCGCGGCGAACGCGTCGTTGAAGGTGCGTTCTTTGCCCGTGCCCGCGAGGACGGCAACGAGCTCGGCTACGACACCATTGCCGCCGGCGGGAACAACGCCACTGTGCTGCACTGGAACCGGAACACCGGCACCGTCAACGAGGGCCAGCTGCTTCTGGTGGATGCCGGCGTCGAGGCCGAATCCCTGTACACCGCTGACATCACCCGCACGCTGCCCATCAACGGCACGTACTCCGCGGTGCAGCGCAAGATTTACCAGGCGGTGTTAGATGCAGCCGATGCAGCCTTCGCCGTGGCCATCCCGGGCCGCAAGTTCCGCGATGTCCACAACGCCGCCATGGAGGTTCTAGCGGACCGCCTCGCAGCGTGGGGCCTGCTGCCGGTGACCGCTGAGGTTGCGCTCTCCTCCGAGGGACAGCAGCACCGGCGCTGGATGCCGCACGGCACCAGCCACCACTTGGGCCTGGACGTGCACGACTGCGCCCAGGCACGCGCCGAGCTCTACCTTGACGGCGTCATCACCGAGGGCATGGTCTTCACTATTGAACCTGGCCTGTACTTCAAGGACGAGGACCTGGCCATCCCGGCCGAGTACCGCGGCAACGGCGTGCGCATCGAGGACGACATCCTGATCACGGCCAACGGTCCGGTCAACCTGAGTGCGGCACTCCCGCGCACCCCGGACGACGTCGAAGCCTGGATGGCCCGCCTCTCCGGCTGACCCGCCGCTTCTGCAACTAGCCCGCAGAAAACGCCGAAAATTCACGTTTTGGACGAGTTTTTCGCCGTTTTCTGCGGGCTACTTGTTTAAGGGCACGACGGCGGGACGCGGCTCAGCCTTCGATCAGCGTCTTGAGTGCCGCCACATGTTCCTGGTAGGCACGCTTTCCATCCGGGGTGAGGGACGCCCACGTCTTGACGCGGCCCTTCCCTGTGGGCTTGCTTAACTTCACATAGCTGGCTTCCTCAAGGACCTTGAGCTGCTTGCTGGCCACGGAATCTGCCACGCCCAGCATGTCCCTCAGCGTGCCAAACTCCGCCTGGTCTACAGTGCTCAGGAAAGCGCAGATCCGCAGCCTGTTGGGTGGGTGGATGACCTCGTTCAGCCCGGGTGTCACGGCGTGCGCCGCAGCTGCGCACGAAGCGCCCTGTCAAAGCGCCGGCCGAAAAAGTTGATGGCAACAAAGACGACTGCGCCAGCCAACCATGCCGGCCAATCAATGCCCTTCTCGGCATGGAAATAGTAGGCCCCGCCCGCGCACAAAATCATGATCAGCACCAGGGGAACCGTCCACCAGCTGGCCTTTCCCGCCCTGAGTCCGTTGATCCACAAGCCCGTCCTTTCCTTGTAGGCCCCCATGAGGACACCCAACCCAAGGAAATATACGACGGCCACACTGATCATGATCACGGTGCCTCCGATGGTGTAGGCAACAACAAATACGGCGGCGAGTAACCCGAGCACCGGGTGGTACCACCACGGCGTGACCAGACGGGCGGCCGCATGTGAGCGTGCATCGTCAATGGCGGCTAGGGCTACGCGTGCATCGGAGGCAGATTGATTTTCCATAATGGAAAGTCAATCACTTTCCGCAATGGAAAGTCAACCGGTTCTCAAGTTCCTCACCGCCGTGCAGACGACGTGCCAGCTACGCGTCTGCGGCTTACCCGGACTCATGCGGGGGGCCGTTGTGGACTCAGGGGGCCGCTGTGGTGACCGGATGCCGGTGGACCAGCGGCAAATGTCCACTGTGGCCTCCGCGACAAGGAGGTTCCCGCATTGGACAACTGCCGTGGTCGTCGAGAAACACAGCGAAAACGCACTTTTCGAGGGGCCCACGGCAGCGAGGGCCCGAGGCGCGACGTTGAGGTGCGGGTGGGGACTACTGCCGGTCAGCGGGAAGGGAACCACTCCGCCGGGCGGCCGCATGTGAGTGTGCATCGTCAATGGCGTCGCACGGTTCACTGGTTGAATCATTTTTCCTAGTGGACAGTCCATGCCACACCATCAGACGGAAAATGCCGCCGTTCCCGCATATTGCCGCAGGTGTAACGGCGGCAATATGCGGGAACGGCGGCATTTCTGGCCCGTGAACTACTTTTCCGGGCTCTCCGGGGCCGGCGGCGTGTTTGGTTCTGCGGGAGCGGGAGCGGGAGTGTTTACCCGGATGCCGTACTGCGGGCGGCCATCGGGAAGATCGGGGAACTCGCCACGGCGGGGCCCATCCAAGGGTGCCTGGCCGGGGCGGTCGTGGCTTTCCTCGGCGGGGGCAGCATCAGCGGCAGGAGCGGGCGCGCCATACGGATCATGCCAGCCGTCCGGGCGCGTGGGTGCGGGTCCGGCAGAGCTGGGCGGCTGCACCGGCGGGTGGTAGCCCTGGCCCTGGTCTTTGACGCTTTGGACCGGACGCGGGGCGTTGGAGTTCATGGGCAGCTGGGCTAGGAGCCGGCGTGCATCCTGGGCAACATCCGGGGTGACAATAACGTCGTAGCTAGAAGCCAGCACCTGGTTGGTGGAGGTGAAGTCACGCTTGCCACGCTGGGCCGCGTAACCAATGATCGCAAACAACATCCAGAACGCGGCACCCATCAGCACAGCCGTAAAGACGTTGATGTAGGGTGCTCCGGCGTTGCTGCTGGAGTCGAAGAAGGAAAGCATGACGCCGATGAACAAGCCGAACCAGGCACCCGTCATGGCGCCGGTGAGGGCAACGCGGGGGTAGCTAAGCTTGCCGGTGACACGTTCAACCATTTTCAGGTCGTTGCCCACAATGGACACGTGCCGGACGGGGAACTTCTCATCGGCTAGGTAATCAACCGCCTTCTGCGCATCCAAGTAGGAAGTGTAAGAACCGATTGTTTCTCCCGTAGGGACAATACGGGCCTCGTCCAAGGGGGTGCTGCGTCCAAAGAGGTTTGCCATACTCCCCATTGTTCACCATGTTCCTGCACGTTGGCTGGAGTATCGCTGGCAGTGAAATGCGCAGCCCATGACAATGCCGTGTCACAGCGCCCCAAAAAGCCGCGCCGGCACCGGGCAACCGCGGCAGAGGTTGGGTCAATACTGGGCGGGGGAAGTAGCCTGTATCTGTGAGCACTCAACCTACGCGCATCTTTGTCGCCCGACTCCTGGGCTTGGACGTCTTCGACCCTCTGGGGGACAGGCTCGGAAAGTTGCGTGACGTGGTGGTGCTGGGCGGCAGCCAAACCACGGCCCCGCACGCGGTGGGCATCGTGGTGGAGGTCCCGGGCAAGAAGCGCGTCTTTGTGCCCATGACCCGTCTGACCTCCATGGACCAGTCACAAATCATTTGCACCGGACTGGTCAATCTGCGCCGTTTTGAACAACGCGGCGCCGAACAGCTTGTGGTGGGCGGCATTTTTGACCGCAAGGTGACACTTGCCGACGGCTCCGGGTTCGCCGTCATTGAAGACATCGCCATGGACAAACAGCGCAACGGCGACTGGCTCGTGACAAAACTTTTTGTGCGCAGGGGTTCCTCCACATCACGCCTGCGTGGACTTCGCCGCGGCCACACCATGCTGATCGACTGGTCCGAGGCGCACACCGACGACGTCGCCGAACCGCAAAGCGCCACCTTCTTTGTGGCCACCCATGAGGATCTCAAGCCCTCCGACTTTGCCGACGCCTTGCAGGAGATGAGCGACAAACGCCGCGTGGAGGTGGCCAGCGAGCTCCAGGATGAGCGCTTGGCTGACATCATGTCCGAGCTCCCCGAGGATGACCAGGTCACCCTGCTCTCCGCCTTGGACAATGAGCGAGCAGCCGACGTGCTGGAGGAAATGGATCCCGACGACGCCGCCGACCTCCTGGCAGATCTCCCCCAGGCCAAGGCCGAAGAGCTCCTACTCCTCATGGAACCCGATGAGGCCAAGGATGTGCGCCGCCTGCTCCAGTACGCCGAGGGCACCGCGGGCGCGCTCATGACTTCCGTCCCCGTGATTCTGCCTCCCGAAGCCACTGTGGCAGAGGCGCTGGCCCACGTCCGCAGCGAAGACCTGTCCCCCGCCCTTGCCTCGGCAATCTTCATTTGCCGACCCCCGCTGGAAACCCCCACAGGCCGCTTCCTTGGCGTGGTCCACATCCAGCAGCTGCTCCGCAGCGCACCGCCTGAGCAGTTGGGCACCATTGTTGACAAGAATTTGGAGCCGGTCTCCGACCAGGATGACATCAGTGTGGTCAGCCACATCATGGCCTCCTACAACCTGAACTCGCTTCCGGTTGTCAGCAAGGAGGGCCGCCTGGTGGGTGCCGTGACGGTGGATGACCTGCTTGACCATCTTCTGCCCGAAGACTGGCGCAACCACGACGACGGCGGACCCGCCCGGAAATTAGGAGGACGCATTGGCTGAACGGCATCACGCCAAGGGTGGCGGCCTCGACACCCCCATGGAGCTCAAGTCCCGGCTCCTGCCCAATCTGACCAGCGATCCGGACCTTTTTGGCCGCTTCGCCGAGCGTTTTGCCCGGTACATGGGCACGGCCAACTTCCTGCTCTACATGACCATTTTTGTCATCTTCTGGATTGCGCTCAACGTGATTGGCCTGTTCGGGCTGCAATGGGACCCCTACCCGTTCATCCTGCTCAACCTGTTCTTCTCCACGCAGGCCTCCTACGCGGCACCCCTGATCCTGTTGGCCCAGAACCGGCAGGATGACAGGGATAGGGTCCAGATTGAACAGGACCGCTCCCGCAACGAGCGCAACCTTGCAGACACCGAGTACCTGACCCGGGAAGTTGCGGCACTGCGCATTTCCTTGCGCGAGGTGGCCACCCGTGACTTTGTTCGCTCCGAGCTGCGCAGCCTTCTGGAGGAACTCATCGCCCTTCAGGAGGAGGATGGTGACGCCAAGGAACCCCGGAACAACCAGCGCAATCCCGCCACCAACGCCATGAACACCGTCAAAACAGCCGCACCCAAGCGCACCACCAACTCCTAAGGCCACCCCAGCATGAACACCCCGTCCCACCCCGAGCTGCTAGCCGCACTCGCCACAGTCATCGACCCCGAGCTGCGCCGCCCCATCACGGAGCTGGGCATGGTCGAGTCGGTGGAGGCGTTCGACGGCGGCCAGGTGCGCGCCGTCGTCCGGCTCACGGTGGCTGGCTGCCCGCTGCGCGAAACCATCACCCAGGACGCCACGGAGGCGCTCAGGACGCTCGACGGCGTCACGGACGTTGCCGTGGAACTCACGGTGATGACGGCCGAGCAGCGTGCCGAACTCAAGGAGAAGCTCAAGGGCAGCAATCCCGAACGAGGCATCCCCTTCAACGCAGAAACGTCCCTGACTCGCATTTATGCGGTGGCCAGCGGCAAGGGCGGGGTGGGCAAGTCCTCGATCACGGTGAACCTGGCGTGCGCCCTCGCAGCCAAGGGTCTGCGCGTGGGCATTGTTGACGCCGATATTTACGGTTTCTCGGTGCCCGGCCTGATGGGGATCACCCAGTCCCCCACGCGGGTGGATGAGATGATCCTGCCCCCTGTGGCCCATGGCGTGAAGGTCATTTCCATTGGCATGTTCGTGGCAGGCAACCAGCCCGTTGCCTGGCGCGGGCCCATGCTGCACAGGGCCCTGGAGCAGTTCCTTGGCGACGTCTACTTTGGCGACTTGGACGTGTTGCTGCTGGATCTTCCCCCGGGCACGGGAGATGTTGCCATTTCGGTGGCCCAGCTGCTGCCGAAAGCAGAGATCCTGGTGGTGACAACACCGCAGGCCGCCGCGGCGGATGTGGCCGAGCGGGCCGGCGCCATCGCCGTGCAGACGGGCCAGAAGGTTGCCGGGGTCATCGAGAACATGTCATTCTTGACGCTGCCCGACGGCAGCACCATGGAATTGTTTGGTTCCGGCGGCGGGGAGATCCTGTCCAAGCGCCTGAGCCAGAGCGTGAACGCCAGCGTTGAACTGCTGGGCCAGATCCCGCTGGATGTGGCGCTGCGCGAAGGCGGCGATGTGGGCATGCCCATTGTGCTGGCTGATCCGGAATCTCCGGCGGCGCAGGCCCTGCTGGGCATCGCGCAGAAATTATCCGTTCGCCCGCGCGGCCTGGCCGGAATGAACCTGGGCGTCACGCCCCGGTAATCCCCACGCCCTCGCACTTACGGGGCGTTAAACGTGAACGCCCGCTCACCAGGTGAGCAGGCGTTTGAAAAAAGTGCGCCGTATGTGCGCGGGAGGGCGTGGATCGGCCCACAACTCCGAGGGAACCAAAGTTCAGACGCGCCAGCGGCTGTGCTTTGGGAGGAGTGGATGGGCCCACGCGCCCGAGGGCCCCGAGTCGAGGTACGAGGCTTGGGAGGGCGTGGGGATCAGGTGGCTTCGACGTCGAACGGGGCAAGCTGGCCGTCGGCCAGGCGTTCGATGACGGGCTCATCGGAGGCCGAGTAAACCTTGCTGTCGCCGTCCTTGCCCAGCATGGAGGCCAGGGCTGCGGAGGGTGCTGTTTTGAGCGACTTCAGCTGATCCAGCTCGTCGTCGTCAATCAGTGCTTCACGAATGATGCGGCGCGGATCGTATTGACGGGGATCGAGCTTCTTCCAATCGATGTCGTCAATGTCAACCCCTGCCTCTTCCTTAATGGTTTCGCGCGCGCCGGAAGCCATCTTGCGCACCTCGCGGATGAGGTTCTTCAGCTTCTCCACGTAACCGGGAAGCCGGGTGGGGCCAATCACCAAAACTGCCACGAGGACAATCAGGATCAGCTCAGGGGTATTGATACCAAACACGTTAGGAAGATTACCCTCTCAACACTGAAAGCAACGATTCCTAGCGGTAACGCTTGGAAGTTTTAGCTTCGCAAATTGCGGATGGACAGCCGGGTTTTGGCTGAAATGATTCTAGCGTGCCCCCATCATGCGCGGCAGCGACAATCTGGCCTTTCGCGTTGGGCGCACATCCTTCCCGCGGCCTGGGGCACGGTCGGCGAGGGACTCGCGCAGCATGGCCCGTCCCCGGTGGATGCGCGAGCGCACCGTGCCCAGCTTGATGTTCAGGGCGTGCGCCACCTCGTCATAGGAGAGCCCCTCCATGTCACAAAGGACCACGGCGGCACGAAAGTCCGGCGGCAGTGCCTCCAGTGCGGCGGCAATGTCCCTGTCAAGGTTGTTGAATTCGAAGGTCCGTTCCGGGCCGGGGTCTGTGCCGGCCAGGCGTGCGGCGGCGTCCTCGGACAGCGTGTCAAAGCGGATGCGTTGTTTGCGGCGGGCCGTGTCAAGGAAGAGGTTGGTGGTGATCCTGTGCAGCCAGCCATCGAGTGTTCCTGGCTTGAAGTTGTCCAGGGATTTGAAGACGCGCACAAAGACTTCCTGGGTGAGGTCCTCGGCGTCGTGCTTGTTGCCTGTCAGGCGGTACGCGAGCCGGAAAACTTTAGCGGAGTGATTCGTGACCACCTCATCCCATGACGGCGTAACCCAGTGCGCTGCCGGCCCGGTCTGATCCTGGGCTGCAACAGCGGGACGGAGCACGGGGGTGGTGGCTGAACTCATCGCTGCACCTCGCTTCATTGGCTTCATCCCCTGATGCGGGGAATCTACGCTACAGGAAGGTTTCCCTTATAGTCCCCACAGTGTGTCAAACAAAGCTGACATTTTGCTGAAGAGTTGCGGGGATTGTGCCGTGGGGTTAGGCAGTAGGCTAGAGCTAGATACCGCAACAGTTTAGGAAATGCCACCCATGAGTGCCGATAAATCCACCAGCTGGTCCTATGCAGAGGGCCTCCCCGTGGAAGATATTGTCCTGCGACGCGCCCGCGAACGCTCGCACGAGCTCGGCCTGTTCGCCGTCAGCCCCGGCGTTGCGGCCGCGTTGACGGTATTGGCGGCAACGTCCAAGGCACAAACGGCTGTTGAAGTGGGCACGGGAGCCGGCGTCTCGGGTGTTGCGCTGCTGCGCGGGTTGGGGCCGCGGGCGGTGCTGACCACCATTGATCCGGACGTTGACCATTTGAAGGCGGCCCGTGAGGCGTTTGCCGAGTCCGGGTCCCCGGCGAACCGCACCCGCACCATTTCCGGACGTGGCCAGGATGTTTTGCCGCGCCTGACCGACGGCGCCTACGATCTGGTGTTCATTGACGCGGACAAGCCCAGCTTCCCCGACTACGTGGACCAGGCCATCAGGTTGTTGAAATCGGGCGGCTTACTCATCATCAATGATGCGCTGGACAAGGACAGGGTCTCGGATCCGGCCATCCGCGAAACCACCACGGTGATTCTGCGCAAGGTGGGCAAAATGATCCGCGAGCACGAATCCCTGATCTCCGCCATGCTGCCCACTGGCGATGGCCTACTGCTCGCCGTCAAGCGCTAGCACCTATCCTTAGAGCCTTAAAGCAATCCGGCGAGGCAGCTTCCGCTGCCCCGCCGGGTAATTCTTAGTGGAGCAAAAACTATTCGGTAACGCCCACGAGGCATTCCTTAAGGCTGACTGCCTCGTCTGCGTTCATCTCCACTACGAGCCGTCCGCCACCTTCCAGCGGCAATCGCAGGATCAAACTCCGACCTTCTTTTGTTACTTCCATTGGACCGTCGCCGGTTCTAGGTTTCATGGCAGCCATCAGAAGTTCCCCTTTTCGTAGTACAAACCCGCATCTGTTGGGATTTCCCCAGCAAAGCGTTTGTGTTGTATCGATCACAACTATTATTCCGCACTTGCCCGCCGGGGTGCTAATCGGTGCCACCCTGTTGACAAGTGCTACCTCCAAGCCTAGTGCTCCTGGCGTGCTTTACGGCGGCCATGCCTGTCCGGTGCTGATGGCGGCGAACTGCCACAGCCACACCACCCAGACGATCTGCAGCACGCCAAACATGACCAGGACACTCCAACGGTATGCCTTGGACGTGGAGATGAAGGCCGCCGCCAGGGCCAGCGGGAACAGCGGCAGCATCATCCTGAACGTGCTGGACTGCGGGTGCAGCACAGCCATGAGGTACAGCAGGTACATGCCGCACCAGATCCGCAGATCCACGCCGATGGCCCGCACGGCCCTCGAGTTCAGGAACAAGGCGGCCAGCGCCACCAACAACACCGGCAGCAGCGGGCCCCAGAACGGGCCAACTAAGTCCACGCCGGCGTCGAACCAGGGCTTGAAAAGCACCAGGTCCTCGCCACGCCAGGCGGTCTCGGTGTCCGTGTAGGCGGTCCGGTCCCCCGTCCACCACCAGGCAATGAAAATCCAGGAAAACGCCATCACCAGGCTCACCACAGCCAGTAGCGCCCCGCTGAGCATTTCCCTGGCCGGGAAGGGATCGCTCTTGCGGTGCCAGAGGCGGATCAAAAGATGGATACCCACGACGGCGGCAAACGGCGCCCCTGCCGGACGTGACAGGCACAGGAGCATCACCACCGGAATGGCTGCCCAATAGTTGCGTTTGATCAGCAGGTACAGGGCGGCGGCCAGGAAAAACGTGCCCAGGGATTCGGCGTAGGGAACCTGCAGCACCGGGGAAATGGGGAACATGGCAAAGAAGGCCACACCCCACAGAGCCGTTACGGGCGAAGCGAAATGTCTGAACAGGACATAGATCATCAAGGCAGCGGCCAGTCCTGCCGCGGTTGCCACAAGGGCGGCCGCGGGAGCCCAGGCCAGCCCCGTCACGTTGCTCAGCGCACGGGCCATCAAGGGGAAAACGGGGTAGAAGGCCCACTGGTTGGGCTGTGCCGTGCCGTCCTCGTTGCGCGGAATAGTGGTGGGGTACCCGCCGTCGTAAATCCGCTCATACCAGCCGGCATCCCAGCGGTTGATGAACGTCAGGTAGTCGGGCTGCTTGCCGCCCCACGGGGAGGCCTCAGCATGCCAGGCGGCGCCAAGGAAGATGGCGAAGGAAACCAGCCGCGCTGCCGCGTACAGCAAGGTGACCTTGAGCCACCAGGGCGCCCGGCGCAGGGGGGCCAGAAAACGGCGCAACAAGGCGTAAAGCTCATCGTTGATGGTGGTTCTGGCGGTGTCCGCCGAGGATCGCACTGCCATCATGGTCATTTGGAAGCCTCCCCGTTGGGGGCAGTTGCGTTGGGGGCAGTTGCGTTGGGGGCAGTTGCGTTGGGGGCAGCCAGCCAGCAGCCGGGTTGGTGGTCGTTGACCACGCCCACGGCCTGCATCATGGCGTAGGCGGTGGTGGGTCCCACAAATGCAAAACCATACTTCTTCAAGGTCTTCGCCAGTTGGAGGGATTCGGCTGTTTTGCCCGGAATGGGTTCGCCGCCTGGCCGGGTTGCAGCCGGGGCATGGCTGGCCAACAGCCCGGACAGCGTGATGCCCGCCGGCAGTGCCAGCAAGGCGCGGGCGTTGGCAATCGTGGCGTTGATCTTCATCGAATTGCGCACAATGGAGGCGTCCGCCATGAGCCTGTCAATGTCGTCCTGGTCAAAGGCGGCAACCACCGAGGGGTCAAAATTGCCGAATGCTCGCCTGAAGGATTCTCGTTTACGCAGAATGGTCAGCCAACTCAGGCCCGACTGGAAGGCCTCAAGGCTCAGGCGCTCAAAGAGCTCCCCCTCCCCTATGACGGCCCTGCCCCATTCGGTGTCGTGATACTGCTGATACTGCTCATCACGCTCAATCCCGGCCCACGCGCAGCGAATCTTTCCATCGGCGCCACTCACAAGATCCATGGGGCCTAGCCGTTGCCGGAAGTTTGCGGCACTGCCGCCACGCCGGATTCCTCCGGTGTCTGGGTTGCGGCGGACTTGTGCACTTCTGCTGCCTCGGCGTCTATGCCGGCAACCACTGCGTCACCCTGGGCAGCCACCGCGTCACCGGCGTCGGCGGCGGGAGCCGGGGCGTCGGCGGCGGGAGCCGGGGCATCGGCGTCGGGCATCAACAGCTCGGCAATGCGCACATCCTTGGCGGCCAGCTCATCCCGCAGGCGGTCAAGCACCTCGTCAACCTGGTCCATGCGGTAACCGCGCAGGCCCAGTGAAAAACGCAATTTGTCCACGTCCGCTGACTGGGGCGCATCGGGCAGCAGCACCGGTGGCAGGTTGGCCACGGGCGGCGCCATGCCGTCCTGGTACACGGGGGACCCGGCGTCGGGCTTGTTCAAGCCAACCACGTAAAGCACCACCGCGGCAGCCAGCATCACGGCAAGAAAAATTAGGAAGTAAGTCACTAGTCCATCGTGCCAGATGCCGGGCCGCTTTAAGCCTTCGTGAAGCCGCCCCTAACCGCGTCCAGCAACTTTCGCACCGGCTTTGCCCGCCATCACCAGGGCCACGGCTTCCTCGGCGGTGTCCACCAGGGCAACGATGTCCAGATCCTCGGCTGAAACAAGACCCTGGACCACCATGACATCCCTGATCCAGTCCATCAGCGGACCCCAAAAGGCCTTGTCAACCAGGACTATGGGGAACTGGCTCACCTTGGATGTCTGCACCAAGACCATGGCCTCGAAGAGCTCATCCAGGGTGCCAAGGCCGCCGGGCAGCACCACAAAGCCCTGGGCGTACTTGACGAACATTGTTTTGCGGGCAAAGAAGTACCTGAAGTCCACGCCCAGGCCAACCCATTCGTTCATGCCTGCTTCAAAGGGGAGCTCAATCCCTAGGCCGATGGAGAGCCCGCCGGCCTCCGATGCGCCACGGTTGGCGGCCTCCATGGAGCCCGGCCCGCCTCCGGTAATGACGGCCACGCCGGCTTCCACCAGGCGCTTGCCCACGTCAACACCCACGGCGTAGTAGGGAGATTCGGGTTTGGTGCGTGCCGAACCGAAAACACTAATGGCAGGGCCAATGTCGGCCAAGGCGTCAAAGCCTTGAACAAATTCGCTTTGAATGCGCATGACCCGCCACGGATCGGTGTGGGTGAAGTCGCTGCTGGGCGGTGTTTCCAACAGCCTGGCATCGGCTGTGTCGCGGCCCGAGCCGTTCTTGCGCCAGATGCCAAAACGGCGAAGTTGCGGGAGGGGGTTTCGGCTGGATCCTGTTGGTGCGCTCATGGGAACAAGGGTACGTGAAAAGGTGACATGGCCTGCCTCACATTATCTCGTTAGCGTTACGATCCCCGCCGAAGGGGCCAAAAACATGTCTGAGGCTTGTGATTGTCGATACATTCGAACCATGACAAATCCCGCACATGCTCCTGCGCTCGTGGAACTTAAGGCCGTCAACAAGCATTATGGCCCCCTCCATGTGCTCCAGGAAATCAATCTGCAAGTGGCTAAGGGCGAGGTTCTGGTGGTCATTGGACCGTCGGGTTCCGGCAAATCTACGTTGTGCCGCACCATCAACAGGCTGGAGACCATTGACAATGGCTCCATCACCATCGATGGCAAGGAACTTCCCAAGGAAGGCAAGGAATTGGCAACGCTGCGTGCCGATGTTGGCATGGTGTTCCAGTCATTCAATCTCTTTGCCCACAAGACCATCTTGGAGAACGTCACCTTGGGCCCCATCAAGGTCAAGGGCATGAACAAGGCCGACGCCGACAAACTCGCCATGGGTTTGTTGGAACGCGTTGGCGTGGGTCATCAGGCCGCGAAACTGCCCGCCCAGCTGTCCGGTGGGCAGCAGCAGCGCGTGGCCATTGCACGGGCCTTGGCAATGAAGCCAAAGGTCATGCTCTTTGATGAGCCCACGAGTGCTCTGGACCCGGAAATGATCAACGAGGTCCTGGACGTCATGGTCGAGCTGGCCAAGGAGGGTATGACCATGGTGGTTGTCACCCACGAGATGGGCTTTGCCCGCAAGGCTGCCGACAGGGTCATTTTCATGGCGGATGGGCAAATAGTGGAAGAAGCCACACCCCACGAGTTCTTCACCAACCCGCAAACTCCCCGGGCCAAGGACTTCCTGTCCAAAATCCTCACCAACTAGCCAGCCCCCTTGTTTTTGGCTCTTGCAGCCACTCATTAGAACGGCCATCATGGCCGTCCCTGAAAGGAATCATCATGAAGAATATCTTTAGCAGGAAAAGCCTCGGCGTCGCGGCTGTTATCACTGCTGCTGCCCTCGCCCTCACAGGCTGTGGCGGCGACACCGCCGGTGGCGGCTCCACCAGCGCTGCCCCGGCCTTTGAAGTTGCCAAGGATGTTGCCCTGACCGGCAGCCCCACCTTTGACAAGATCAAGTCCTCGGGCACCATCCGCATTGGTGTTAAGCCCGATCAGCCCGGTTTGGGCTTCCTCGACGCAGCCACCGGAAAATACAGCGGCTTCGACATTGAGATCGCCACCTGGATGGCTGCCTCGCTGGGTGTTGCCGCGGACAAGATTGAATTCAAGTCAATACCCTCCGCCACCCGCGAAACAGCCCTGGCCAAGGGCGATGTGGACCTCTATGTAGGCACCTACTCCATCACCGATAAGCGCAAGAAGCTCGTCGACTTTGCCGGCCCGTACTTTGTTACGGGCCAGGGCCTGCTGGTGGCTAAGGCGAACGACACCATCAAGAGTGAGAAGGACCTGGCCGGCAAGAAGGTTTGCTCCGCCACCGGTTCCACCCCCATCCAGAACATTCGGGAGAACTTCCCGGAGGCCACTCCGGTGGAATTTGACCTGTACTCAAAGTGCGTTGAGGCGCTGAAGAACGGTGATGTGGACGCGGTCACCACAGACCAGGCCATCCTGCTCGGCTTTGCTTCACAGGAACCGGACCTCATGAAGGTTGTCGGTGAACCGTTCACGGTTGAAAAGTACGGCATCGGCTTGCCGCTGGGTGACACGGTTCTGCGCACCCACCTGAACGAGACCCTCACCAACGGTGGCGCCATCTGGACCAAGATCTTCGATTCAACGCTGGGCCTCTCCGGTACCAAGGTTGAACAGCCCAAGGTTGACCAGTACTAAAAGTCCGTTGAACTGTGGTGGTGCGGATGTGTCCGCACCACCACAGCTTCTGTCCTCTCGAATTCACTGAAAGCGACGCTGCACTGTGAATGTACTCATTGATAACAGTGACTTGTTTGTCACTGGTTTCAAGAACACGGGGATCCTGTTTATCATCTCTGCGTTCTTTGCCTTGATCCTGGGCACCATTGTTGCCGGGATGAGAGTCTCCCCGGCACCGGCCATGCGTGCCGCGGGAACCCTGTACGTCAACGCTGTCCGCAACACCCCCCTGACGCTGATCCTGGCTTTCTTTGCTCTCGGCTACCCGAAACTGGGGCTGCCACCCATCGACTTCATGACAGCTGCCATCATCGGCCTCTCGCTGTACACGGCAACTTACGTTTCCGAGGCCATCCGTTCCGGCATCAACACGGTTTCCGTGGGCCAGTCCGAGGCGGCGCGTGCCATTGGCCTGCCGTTCATGCAGACGCTTTCCTTGATTGTGCTGCCGCAGGCCTTCCGTTCGGTGGTTCCGCCGCTCTTTAGCGTCTTTATCGCCTTGCTGAAGAACACGACGGTTGCGGCCGGTTTCTCCGTGTTCGAGGCCGGCGCCATTCGCGCCTACCTCAGTGAACGCGGCGAGCCCCTGCTGCCCGGCTTGTTGGGGGTTGCCTTGATCTTCGTGGTGCTGGTGCTGGGCATCCTGACGCCACTGCAGCGCTACCTCGAGAAGAAGTGGAGGGTTGCGCGATGAGTGCAGTGCTTTTTGACGTTCCGGGCCCCAGGGCCCGTGTGCGCAACGTTTACCTCAATCTCATCACCTTCATTGTGGTTGTTGGCGTTGTGGGTTTCATCCTTTTCCGGTTCTACGAATCGGGACAGTTCACGGCTGAGAAGTGGGAAATCTTCACCTTCCCGCTCGTCCAGCAAAATTTTCTTGAGGCCATCGGCGCCACACTGAGCGCCTTCGGCGTCGCGGCCGTCGGCAGCCTGATCCTGGGCATCGTGCTCGCCTTTGGCCGCCTAGCCGATTCCAAGTGGGTCAGGATTCCGTGCTACTGGTTCACGGAGCTTTTCCGTGCGGTGCCGCTGCTGATCCTGATGATGATCATGTACTACGGCCTGTCCTCAGCCGGGATCAAGGGCATCACGCCCTTCATCGCCGTCGTGGTGGGCCTGGTCCTCTACAACGGCTCGGTCTTGGCAGAGGTGTTCCGTGCCGGCATTGAGTCCCTGCCCAAGGGGCAGCGCGAGGCAGGGTACGCCATCGGCATGTCCAAGGGGCAGGTGCTGCGCACCATTCTGTTGCCCCAAGCCGTCCGGGCCATGCTGCCGGTCATCATTTCCCAGCTGGTGGTCATCATGAAGGACACCGCCTTGGGCTTCCTCATCCTGTACGAGGAGATCTTGTTTTACGCGAACTTCCTTGGATCCCAGATCCAATACGGTTCCCCGGTGGTCCCCGGTCTCATGGTCGCGGCAGTCATCTACGTGGGCTTGTGCTTGATCCTCTCGGGTGTTGCCAAGTTCACCGAATACAAGATGTCCTCCCGTGTGAAGGTCGTCAAGGCCAAGGTTGGCATGGCCGGCTAGCACCGCTGAGGCAACTGGCCCGCAGAAAAAAAAAAAAACAAAAAGGTTTACCACGAGGTTCGGCGTTTTCCGCGGGCCAGCTGCGCTAAGGAGGGCTAACCCAGCCAGCGCGTCAGTGCGGCCAGGCACTCGCGGATGTCATCGGCGTGGACGTGCTCGTTGTCGCTGTGGGCCAGCAGGGCGTCCCCGGGGCCAAAGTTCACTGCCGGGATGCCCATCTCGCTGAGCCGGGCAACATCTGTCCAGCCATACTTGGGCAGGGGTGCCCGGCCCACGGCGGCAACAAAGCTGGCAGCGGCAGGCGCATTGAGCCCCGGACGGGCTCCGGCTGCGGCATCCGTGCGCACAAGCTCGAATCCTTCCAGAAGCTCACGAACGTGCGCCTCAGCCTGATCTGGCGTCTTGTCCGGGGCAAACCGGTAGTTGATCTCCACAACACACTTATCCGGAATCACGTTGCCGGCAGTGCCACCGTGAATCTTCACGGCGTTCAGTGATTCCCTGTAGTCGAGCCCGTCCACGGTGATGGTGGCCGGTTGGTATGCGGCCAGCCGGGCCACGATGGGGGCTGCGGCGTGAATGGCGTTCTCCCCCATCCATGCCCTGGCCGAATGTGCTGCCAATCCCGAGGTGGTGGCTTCAAAACGGATGGTTCCATTGCAGCCGCCCTCAACGGTTCCGTTGGTGGGCTCCAGCAGGATGCCAAAGTCTGCGTCCAACAATTCCCGGTTTTCCCGGACCAAACGCCCCAGCCCGCTCTTGGCTGCGGCCACTTCTTCATGGTCGTAGAAGATGAAGGTGATGTCCTTGGTGGGTTCAAGCACGGTGGCGGCCAGGGCCAGCTGCACGGCCACACCACCCTTCATGTCCGTGGCGCCGCGGCCGTACAGCACCTCGCCGTCCCACGTGCTGGGTACGCTCCCGCGCGATCCCGGCGTGGTGGGCAGCGGGACGGTGTCCAGGTGGCCGGCCAGAATCACCCGCTCGGCCCTGCCCAGTTGCGTCCTGGCCACAATGGAATCACCGTTGCGCGTCACCTGCAGGTGCCCCAGCGTTGACAGCGCCGCCTCCACCGCGTCGGCGAGCGCCCGCTCGTTGCCTGACACGCTCTCAATGTCCATCAGCGCAGCCGTGAGCGCCGCAACGTCCCCGTGCAGCTCAAGGGTGTGCATCTCTTGTTCGACGCCGGTTGCCTCGTCGCCGCCACCGGGCCCGCCTGCCGCTGTGGTGCCGATAGTTATTGGGGCGTTGGAGTTAGTCATGGCCCCAGTTTACCGGCGCCAAACAGTCCAAAAATAATTTTTGCCTTCCTTCCAATCCGCACCATCCGCGGCTCCGAAGTACTCTCTGACAGCCCACCGGAGCCCGGCGCAGAGTATTGAAGGCAACGGACATGGGAAGCAAATCGGAATCCTTCCGCTTTCACACTACGGAGATCATCATGAACACCACCTTGAAGTTTGCAAACCGTAAGAGCCTCAGCCTCGGTCTGGGCATCCTGGCCATCACCGCCTTGGGAATCACTTCCTGCAGCGGCGGAACCACCACCCCCAGCGCCACCTCGGATGCCCCCATGGCAACCAGCGAAGCCCCCATGGCCACCACCGAAGCAATGGCTGGCGAATTGGTCGGTTCGGGCTGTGCCGCTTATGCAGCAGCCGTTCCCAGTGGCGCAGGCTCAGTGGCTGGCATGGCAGCTGACCCGGTTGCAACCGCCGCATCAAACAACCCGCTGCTCAAGACCCTGACGGCAGCCGTCTCCGGCCAGTTGAACAAGGACGTCAACCTGGTTGACACCCTGAACTCCGGTGATTTCACTGTCTTCGCCCCCGTTGATGACGCTTTCGCCAAGATCCCGGCCGAAACCATCGAGGGCCTGAAGACGGACTCCGCAACCCTGACCTCCATCCTGACCTACCATGTGGTCCCCGGCCAGTTGGCACCGAGCAAGGTTGCCGGCGAGCACGCAACGGCTGAGGGCGGCAACTTGGAAGTCACCGGCAGCGGCGACAACCTGATGGTCAACGGCGCCAAGGTCATCTGTGGTGGCGTCAAGACAGCCAACGCCACTGTTTACCTGATCGACACGGTCCTGATGCCCCCGGCAAAGAAGTAACTGCCGCGATCTGCTGAACTACCGCGTCAACAAAATGCAACACACGTCGGAGGGAATGGGCTCATGGGGACGGACCATGGCAAGGTAGACAGTATGCGTTTACCTTGGTTGCGGTCCGTGGAGCCCCTGGCACCACCAACCCATGAGGACCTGATCCGCCTCGTCGCCTTGGGCGACGAGGCGGCCTTCGAAGAACTGTACGACGCCGTTGCACCTCGCGTCTTTGGCTTGGTGCGGCGAGTGGTTCGCGACCCGGCCCAAAGCCAGGAAGTGACACAAGAGGTTTTCATCGACATTTGGTCACAGGCGTCACGCTTTGACGCCGACCGAGGCAAAGCAATGTCCTGGATTTTGGTCATCGCGCACAGAAAAGCCGTTGACAAGGTCCGGGCCAGCCAGGCAAGTTCCGATCGGGACCTTCGCCAGGGCATGAAGGAATACCAGGAGAGTTACGACGACGTCGCAGACACCGTCGAGACCCAGATGGAATCCGAACGCGTCAGGATTGCCTTGGCAACACTGACGCAACCCCAACAGGAAGCCATCAGCTTGGCCTACTACGGTGGGTACACACACCAAGAAGTTGCCGAACTGCTCAAAATTCCAGTCGGCACTGTTAAGACAAGAATCCGCGACGGAATGATCAGGCTCAGGGACAGGTTAGGAGTAGCGTGATGGAAAAGCAATTGCATTTACTCACCGGCTCCTACGCCTTGAACGCCTTGGAGCGCGGGGAACGCACCGAGTTTGAGCGCTACGCATTGACTGACGCGGAAACTCTGGATGAAGTGCGCAGCCTCAGCGAGACGGCTGCACTTCTTGCCTACGGCACGGTCTCCGAAGCCCCTCCGGCCGCGTTGAAGGCAGATGTCATGGCCGCCATCCGCAACACCCGCCAGTTGCCCGCCAGCTCAGTGGTCAGGGATATTTCATCGGCAAGGCGGCACCCCTCACAGAGCGCCGCACAACAGCTGAACAAGGGCAGCCGCAGCCCCTGGGTGCCAGCCCTGAGCGCCGCGGCAGCCCTGGCTATTTTTGCCGGAGTTGGCGTGGGCGGCTGGGCTGCCGGCCAAAACGCAACGCAGCGGGACATGGAAGAGAAGCTCGTCGCCATGGAGGCCCAGCAGAAGGCTGCTGCGGCCCAGCAGGAAGCCATGCTCAGCATTGTTGGCTCACCCGACGCCAAAATCGCCACCACTGCATTGTCCGACGGCGGAACCGTCACCGTGGCGTCGTCGGGCAAGGCCAACAGGGCGGCAGTCATGGTCAGCGGCATGCCGGCACCTCCGGAAGGCAAAACCTATGAACTGTGGTTCATCTCGGCAGCAGGCGCAGTACCGGCAGGCCTCATGGACCACGCCGACCCGGAAGCCCCGGCCATGCAGGTACTCAACGGGCCTTTGGGCGGCGCAACACATGTGGGCATCACGGTGGAGCCGGCCGGCGGTTCGCCCGCTCCCACCACAACTCCCATAGTGGTCCAAGCCATCTAGGCAGTTCGTTCTTTGCCAGGAATCAGCCCACCGGAGCAATCCGGTGGGCTTTCGGCTCCGAAGTACCTGCAAGTACTTCTACTTCAGGAACCTGCGGTAGAACAAGCAAGCGTTCTAAGGATCCTGATATGGGCAAGCAGAGCACGGCGACACGGAAAATCCACTGGCGGGCATTGTTGCCAGGAGCCCTCGCGGGAGTCATTTCCGCCGGGGTCCTCTTTGCTGTAGCCCAACTCGTTGCGGCATTCTTCGGACCTGTCGCCTCCCCCCTGACATCCGTGGGATCAACCTTTATTGACTTCACCCCCAAGTGGATGAAGAACTTCGCCATTGCCACGTTTGGCACCAACGACAAAATGGTTTTGCTCCTTTCCATGACCATCGCTGCGGCGCTTCTGGCGGCAGCAGCAGGAGTTGTGGCTCGCAGGAGCCTCAAGGCAGGCTCGGCCATGGTTCTTGCCTTTGCGCTGGTCATGGCCCTGTGCATCATTACCCGGGCGGGGGCTGGCATCTTTGACCTGGTGCCGCTCCTGCTGGGAACCGCGGCTGGTCTGTGGGCACTGAGGTACTTGACGCCAGCAAGTACAGTCAAACCGCACCCCGCTGATACGCCGGTGAACACCAGCCCGGCCGCGCCATCACAGCCGGCACCCGCTCCCGGCCCCAGCCGGCGATCCTTCATGCTGCGCTCGGCCGCCTTGGCGGGGATCGCCGTCGTCGTTGGCGTTGGCGGGACTGTCCTTTCCACCACCCGCAACGCAGTCAACACCGTCCGTGAAGCTCTGAAGCTTCCCGCACCCAAGACCATGGCCGCCGCGTTGCCCGCGGGCGTTCAGTCACCCGTTGTGGGTGTCACGCCGTTTGTGACCCCCAACGCAGACTTTTACCGGATTGACACTGCCCTGATCGTGCCGGAAATCGACCCCTCCTCCTGGAAGCTGCGCGTCCACGGCATGGTGGAGGAAGAATTCACCATCAGCTTTGACGAGCTCCTGTCCTCCGAGCTCATTGAAAGCTACGTCACCCTGACCTGCGTCTCCAACGTGGTGGGTGGCAACCTGGCCGGCAACGCAAAATGGCTGGGACTACCCATCAGGGAGGTGCTTGCCCGGGCCAAGCCCAAGGACGGCGCGGACATGGTGCTCTCCACCAGCATTGACGGTTTCAGCGCCTCCACTCCCCTACCCGTGCTGCAGGATGACCGTGACGCCATGCTCGCTGTGGGCATGAATGGCGAACCGCTTCCGTTCGACCACGGTTTCCCCGTGCGCATGGTTGTCCCCGGCCTGTACGGTTTTGTTTCGGCCACCAAGTGGGTTGTGGACTTGGAAGTCACAACCTTCGCCGAGAAGGCCGGCTACTGGACATCGCGTGGCTGGTCCTCCCACGGTCCCATCAAGACCGCATCACGGGTTGAGGTGCCCCGGGCTTTTGGCAGGGTGCCGGCAGGGCAGGTTTCCATTGGCGGCAGCGCCTGGGCCCAGACCAAGGGCGTCTCCAAGGTGGAGGTCCAGCTCGACGACGGCGCATGGCAGCTTGCGCAGTTGGCGGACGAGGCCTCCGTGGACACCTGGCGCCAATGGTCCTATATCTGGGACAACGCCCCAGCCGGAACCCACAAAGTGCGGGTCCGCGCCTATGACGCAGCTGGCGAATTGCAGATCGAACAGCAGGCTCCGCCCGAGCCTGA
The DNA here is from genome assembly GCF_054510895.1 of Arthrobacter sp. HLT1-20. NCBI lineage: Bacteria > Bacillati > Actinomycetota > Actinomycetes > Micrococcales > Micrococcaceae > Arthrobacter > Arthrobacter sp. HLT1-20. The sequence continues at coordinate 99,540 of NZ_JBTNDR010000004.1, forward strand.
TGGTTCCACGGGCTGGCATTCCATCAACTTCACAGTCACCTAGGCACGGCCGAAGAGGAGGCACTGGCAGGGGATTCACTCTCCCCGGCCGGTGCCTCCTTTCTTGTCTTTAACCTTCGCCCCAGGCCATGGTGCGTCAACAAATCTGCAAAGATTTCACCCAAACACCTGTGACGTGTTCCATAATCAATGAGTTGCATACTTTGGGTGGGGTTTGTAGCGACGCTGCTGGGCAATTGATCAGCAGTGCAGGCAAGCCGGACCACTTCGGCTTGCCAACCACGGGGCCAGGGTGGTCACCGGGTGACCGAACAGCGGAGGTCTCGGCTATGACACGGACGGTAATTGCGCTTCTCCATATGAGGAGCACATCCAAACCCAGCAAGGCGCGGATTCTTTCCAAGAAGGTAAATCCGCTGGCCCTTTTCCTCGCGCTGGGCCTGTGCATGACGGTTGGGGTGGTTCCTTCCCGGGCCGCTGATACAACTCCCATGGCGGAGAATCCCGGCCCGGTTGGCAGTTTTGCATGGAAGGGTTTCAACTGGCAGAAGCGCTTCTGGGGCGGAGCCCCACAATACAACCAGAGCTATGATCCGGCCAACGTCAGCAGCCCCGACGCGAACGGACACGTCACCCTGACCCTGTCCAACCCGAGCGGGTCTGCACCGGCTGGCGCGGAATTCCAGTCGACTCGGGAAGGGTTCGGCTATGGCACCTATAGCACCACAGTGGAGAAGGACGTCAGTACGCTTGCGAAGGAAGTGGTCTGGGGCTGCCTGTTCACCTATGATCCCGAGGCGTCACCCGGGTTCAACGAAATTGATGTTTGCGAAGCCTCCGCTTGGGGCGGTGGAGCCAGCTATGGCGAGTCCTGGCCCGTCACCCAAGGGCACGGCTACTGGTTCGACGCCGGCAAGCCGCCAGGGCAGGGCAACAGCACCATCACCTTTGATGTGACAAACGATCTGATCCTGACCCACAAGATGGTGTGGGAACCGGGCAAGCTGACTTTTGAAACGTACGCCGGCGAGGGCTACACAGGAACCTTGCTCAAGCGCACCGTCATGTCGGGCTCGACGGTGCCGGTGCCGGCCAAGGAAGCCATCCACTTCAACCTCTGGGTAACCGGCGGCGGCGGTGGCGACCCGGCCCATGTTGCCCCGGAAACCGTCACGATTCGTGACTTCTCCTTCACCCCGCCAGCCAGTGCCCCGTTGACGCTCACTGCCCCGACACCCACCATCAGCGGGACCTTGCGGACGGGCAGCACCTTGACGGCCAACCCCGGCACCTGGACCACCGGCGCAACCCTGCAGTATCAGTGGTACCGCTCGGGCGCAGCCGTCACGGGAGCCACGGGCAAAACCTACAAGCTGGTCAAAGCCGACGTCGGGAAAACCATGATGGTGCGTGTCACCGGCTCCAAGTCCGGCTACACCACGGTGTCGAAGAACTCTGCCTCCACCGCACCCATCAAGTAAGCCCGCTGCTGCCGGGACCTGTGGAGGAAACTCCACGGTTCCCGGCTTCAGGGGATTGGAGACCGTCGCTAAGCCTTGCGCTTGCGCACCGGGACAATGCGCTTGACAGCCATGCCGAGTGCCAGCATCGCGAACGCTGCCAAGGCGAACCAAAACAGCTGGCTCGCTCCGGTCATGGCAAGTGCTGCCGAACCTGCGCCTGCGGCCATGGGTGCTGCTGGATTGTTGTACATTTCCCTCACCAAACTTTCTTCTTGTTAAAAATTGCATCCGTGTACGCCTTGGCGTGAACCAACTGCAGGAACAGGTCGATCACCGTCTCATACATGGTGGCCGCAAGCAGCATGTACTTCCAGCCCCGCAGCCGCACTGTCACCACCCGTTCGAGCACGAAAACGCCAGTCACGGCCATCCAGAAGGCGTGTATGTGCAGGCCTGCCCCTGAACCCAGGGCGACCGCAATGGAGGAGAAGTAGGCGATGGTGACCAGAACGCCAACCATTGAAAGGACCTGCCGTCCCCAGTAAGGGCGCGTGACCTTCGTCCAGCCGTACTGCACGCAGTTCTCTACTGCGCCGCGCTTCCACCGGAGCCGCTGAGCCCATAATTCGCGCCACGTTGGCATGACTTCCGTAACCAAGGTGCAGTCGGCAGGTGAGGCAATGCTGTGACCCAGTGTCAGCAGCGCGAACGACAGTTCATTGTCTTCCGTCAGGACTGACGTGTCATAGACGCCGCCGCGGCCGTTGCCGGCCGGAAGTGCACCGTTGACCCTGGCCGCTGAAACGCCCTTGAGCGTTTGCACCCGGAACAGCGCTGCGGTTCCCGTCACCACCAGGCATTTCCCGTGGAGCCGTTTCACATCCCGGGCGTACCGGGCATACTCATTGCGCTGCAGATGGCCAACAAAGCCGCCTCCGGGCCCGCCGCGAAACACGCCGCCAACCGCACCAAGCATGGTGTCCGCACTCAAATGGCGCACTGCGTTCTCAATGAAATCTGCCGAAAGCTGTGAGTCGGCGTCCTGGACCAGGATGAGTTCCTCCGGGGCGGCATCCTTGAGCAGGCCATCCAGCGCAAAGTTCAAAGCACCGGCCTTCTTGTCCGTGTTTCCTACGGTGCGGATCACTTCCGCACCGTAGGCCAAAGCAAGCTGCTCGGTGGCGTCCGTGCAGTTGTCTGCAATGACAATCACCCGATCGGGCCTGCGCGTTTGCTGGCCAAGGGATTCCAAGGTCTCGATGATGGCCTCGGCCTCATTGTGTGCGGGGACCAAAACCGTCACCACGCCGCCAGGTGCCCTGTGGAAGCCCGCGGCTGCTTCCGACGATGCGGAGGGAAGAACCCTTGCGCCAATAGTGTGTTCGGTGTGCATCGAATTCCTCCCCTGCTTGTGATTTCCTGCCGTTTTCCAACTATGGCGGTGACAACTCAGCTAACGGATAAGAATCGGTCAGGAAAGGAACAAGAGTGAATCAAGAGTCGATCAAGACAACCTTTGGTGGTGAGCAGCACCGGTCTGGTGAGGGACTGGCGCCCCGGCTGTCACCGAGTCCGTGGAGTGCCGATAAACTTAGGACCATGACTCTCACAGTTGCAGCGACAGAACGTTCCGCCTACGGCTTCGGCCTCGCCAGCATCACCAGCGACGGTGATGTTCTTGACGTATGGTTCCCCGCCCCGGAGCTGGGCACCGCCACAGATGCCTTGGGCAATGCTCCGGAGGCCAGCGCCGAACTCACAGCCCTGGCTGAAGCCGGCGAAGACGCCGACCGCGGCGTGATCCAGCGGGTGGTCTTTGCCCAGATCAACCTGGATGCCGAACCGGCCGACGCCGCGGACGCCTACCTTCGCCTGCACCTGCTCTCGCACCGCTTGGTGGCACCGAACAGCATCAACCTGGACGGCATCTTCGGCAAGCTGGCCAATGTGGTGTGGACCAATTATGGCCCGGCCGCCGTGGAAGGATTTGAGCTCACCCGTGCCAAGCTGCGCCGTCGGGGTCCCGTAACTGTCTACTCCGTGGACAAGTTCCCGCGCATGGTGGACTACGTAATCCCCGCAGGTGTCCGCGTGGCCGACGCCGACAGGGTCCGCCTGGGCGCCCACCTGGCCGACGGCACCACTGTCATGCACGAAGGCTTTGTGAACTTCAACGCCGGCACCTTGGGCACCTCCATGGTGGAAGGCCGGATCTCGGCCGGTGTGGTGGTTGGCGACGGCACCGATGTTGGCGGCGGCGCGTCCATCATGGGCACGCTGTCCGGTGGGGGCCGGGAGCGCATCACCCTGGGCGAGCGCGTGCTGCTCGGCGCCAACTCCGGCGTTGGTATCAGCATTGGCGACGACTCCGTGGTGGAGGCGGGCCTCTACGTCACGGCCGGCACCCGGGTGCGTGTTTTGGGTCCCAAGGACGCCGACGGCGAAGATACGGCTGTGGTGGTCAAGGCCAGCGAACTCTCAGGCGTGGCCAATCTGCTGTTCCGCCGCAACTCCACCTCGGGTGGCGTTGAAGCGCTTCCCCGCAAGGGTACAACCGTTGCCCTCAATGAGATCCTGCATGCCAACTAGTGGCGCCACCGGCGGGTCCACTCAGGCACCGGCCGGGCGACCATGAGCAGAACCAGTCGGCGCATTGTGGCTTGGTTGACCGTTGCTACGGTCAGCGCCGGTCTCCTCATTGGCGGCGGTGTCTGGCTGAGCCATGCCTTCAAGGACGCGTTTGCCCCTGGCTTGTCGCTGGGCTGCACGGCCACCGTGGGGGAATCGAGCTATACCTTGGCTTTGGACCAAAGCCAGAACGCGGCCCTGATCTCGGCTGTGGCCATGCACCGCGGCATGCCTGCGCGTGCCGCGTCGATTGCCCTGGCCACGGCGTTGCAGGAATCCAAGCTGCGCAACATTGATTACGGTGATTTGGATTCCGTGGGCTTGTTCCAGCAGCGCCCGTCCCAGGATTGGGGCAGCGTGGAGGAAATCATGGACCCCCTGTACTCCGCCAACGCGTTTTATGACGTGCTGGCGAAGGTGCCCGGCTATGTGGACATGCCCATCAACGACGCCGCACAGATTGTGCAGCGATCGGGGTACCCGCATGCCTATGCCCAACATGAGACCCTGTCCCGGGCCTTTGCCTCGGCATTGACCGGGCAGACGCCCCAGGGCCTGAACTGCACGCTGCCACCTGCCACGGTTGTCAGCACTCCCGAAGCCATGGCTGCGGCCATGTCCGCCGTCATGGGCCAGGTGCCGTTCACCACCGCTGCTGCCGCTGATGGCAGCGTCAGCGTGCTCATGGACGTCCCCGATGCGGCTGACTGGACCACTGCCCACTGGCTGTTGGCAAATGCGGAACAGTTTGGCATTTCACAGATCAGCTACGCCGGAAAAGTGTGGGATAGGAACACCAATGAGGGCGGGCACAACGTGGGCTGGCAGGGTGGAAGTGCTGCTGTTCCGGGTCAGTTGAGCCTGATCATGGCGGCTGCGCCACCGGTCAAGCAGTAGCCCGGCTCAGACCAGCAGTTCCACCACGGGTTGGACGTAGCTGCAAAATGCCTGAGGGTCATCCATGAGGTGGGAGCTCATGATCAAACGGTTGGGTTCGATGAACCAGGCCCGTTGTTCGGCGAGCGGAACTTCCACAATGCTCAGGGTAAATTCCCGCGCCCGGCGGCCCAGTTCCAGTTCGCGGTTCTCCACCAGGTCAGCCAGAATTTTGTGCCCGCCCAAGGTTTCGCGCTGGGCGGCCATCAGGGCGTATAGCTGTGCCTGTTCCCGTGCCCAGGTGACGGCGGCCCCGTAGTGGGCGTGTGCCACCCGCTGCAGGGCAGGCATGCCACCCAGCTCAGGGAAGTCTGGTGGGGACAGCTTCTGCTGGTTGTCCGGAAAGTTTTGCAGCAGCCTGTTCCACCACACCTCCCACTGGTCCCGCAGGGCTTCAGCGCCTCCCACACCGGAGGTCAGCATTGAATGATCCGCTGCCCGCACTGTGGGCGCCACATGGGAAAGGGCCGGGGTGCCGGCACCGTCCAGGCCCGCCACATCCCGCAGATACAGAGCCGTCAGCATTGGACTGCAAGTGTCCATTGTGATCCGCCAACCAGGGCCACCTGTGTGATGCATTATTTCTGCCTCCAGCCGCCGCGACAATGGTGCAACAATCCGTACTCCAAGATTACTCCGGCGCAGAGCCGTCGGCACGGCAAATATCTCCCCCACCCGACGCTCTCGCACTAATGGTGTGTTTTTTCCCGACGCTCTCGCAGCTATGGCTGGAAAATATGGATCGCTATCGCAACTAGCAGCGGCCGCTGACAAGAAACTGCGATAGCGTCTGCCAAAAAGTCACCATTGCTGCGAGAGGACGACGAAAAACACACCATTAGTGCGATAGCGTTTTTGGTTTACGGCGCTTGGGGCTAGGGGGCCAGGAGGTCTTCCAGGTGCCGGTGCAGAGTCGCCAGGCCGTGCTGGGGGGCCGACCATGCCGGTTGCAGGACCATGCGCAGGCTCAGGCCGTCAAGGATGGCTATGAGGCGCTCAGCCTCGTCCACCGGCACCAGGTCCTTTGCCATCAAGGGGCTTTCCATGAGCTGCAACATCACCCGTCCCACCACGGCACCCGTGGCGCGGTAGTCGTCCTGGGCGGCATCAGTAAGTGCAGCGTTAGTGCGTGCATCCAGCATAAATTCCATGTGTACCACGGCATCTGCACGGCGGGGCTCATCCAGTGGCAGCAGTTCAGCCAGGACACCGGAACACTTCTCCACCAGGGTGTCCAGTTGGGTGGGCAGTTCCGCCGTCTCCAGGGCTTCCAACTTTTCCAGCGCACGCAGGTGGATGCGCTCAGAATTTACCCGGAAGGCAAATTCCATCAGCTCGGCTTGGTCGTCAAAGTAGTGCCGCACCGAGCCCAGTGCCAGACCTGCCCTCTCAGCCACGTTACGTAGCGAAGCTTGTGTCAGCCCTCGCTCGGCAATGACGTGGAATACGGCATCGGCAACGAGCTCGCGGCGCTGGTCTGCATCAACAATTTTGGGCACACATCTTTTTTAGCACAGATGTTTCACAATTGCTCAACCACGGGAGGATGCGGCCCGCTATTCGGACGCGGCGGCGTCCTTCTTCTTGTCCCGGCGCAGGAGCACCAACAGCGCAATCATGATGACCAGCGAGGCGATGAAGAACGGCAAGAATACAGTTTTCCCCAGCAGCAGCAGGATTCCCAGCACCACCACCACAATGGGGAATGCCATGGAGAACGTGTGCAGCAACAGCGTCGACATTTTCATAATTTTTACTTTCGTCCCAGGTTACGCAAAAGAAAAGCGGCGGGTGACTCCCCCAAGGGAAAGTCTCCCGCCGCCGTCGTACTTTGGTCTCGGCAGGCTCGACCGCCGAGAGTGCTAGCGCGAGGGGTACATGCGCTCCGGCTCGCCTGTGTACAGCTGGCGCGGGCGGCCGATCTTGGTCTGCGGGTCCTTCATCATTTCGCGCCACTGGGCAATCCAGCCCGGCAGGCGGCCGATGGCGAAGAGGACGGTGAACATCTTCTCCGGGAAGCCCATGGCCTTGTAGATCAGGCCCGTGTAGAAGTCAACGTTCGGGTAGAGCTTGCGGGAGATGAAGTACTCATCCGTCAGCGCAACTTCTTCCAGACGCATGGCGATGGCGAGGAGTTCGTCGTTGCCGCCGAGCTTCTCGAGGATCTCGTGGGCCGTGGCCTTCACGATCGTGGCGCGCGGATCGTAATTCTTGTAGACGCGGTGCCCGAAGCCCATGAGCTTCACGCCGTCTTCCTTGTTCTTCACACGCTCAACAAACTTCTCAACGGGCTCGCCGCTGGCCTGGATGTCGCGCAGCATGTTCAGCACGGCCTCGTTGGCGCCGCCGTGCAGCGGGCCGAAGAGGGCGTTGATGCCTGCGGAGACGGAGGCAAACATGTTGGCGTTTGCTGAACCGACCAAGCGGACGGTTGAGGTGGAGCAGTTCTGCTCGTGGTCTGCATGCAGGATCAGCAGCAGGTCCAGGGCCTTGACCACTACCGGGTCCAGCTCGTAGGGCTCCGCCGGCAGGCCGAAGCTCAGGCGCAGGTAGTTCTCCACCAGGTTCATGGAGTTGTCCGGGTACAGCATGGGCTGGCCGATGGACTTCTTGTACGCGTAGGCGGCGATGACGGGCATCTTGGCCATCAGGCGGATGGTGGCCATCTCAACCTGCTCGTCGTCGAACGGGTCCAGGGAGTCCTGGTAGAACGTGGACAGCGCGGAGACGGCCGAGGACAGTACCGGCATGGGGTGTGCGTCGCGCGGGAAGCCGCCAAAGAAACCCTTGAGGTCTTCGTGCAGCATGGTGTGGCGGCGGATGCGCTGGTCGAAGGCGTCCAGTTCTGCCGGCGTGGGCAGGTTCCCGTAGATCAACAGGAAGGAGACTTCCAGGAAGCTGGAGTGCTCTGCCAGTTCTTCGATGGGGTAGCCGCGGTAGCGCAGAATGCCCTTGTCACCGTCGATGTAGGTGATGGCAGAGGAGGTGGCTGCGGTGTTGACGAAACCGGGGTCGTAGGCGACCGCGCCGGTGGTCTTCAGGAGCTTGGAAACGTCGTACCCGGCGTTACCTTCAACTGCTTCGAGTCGCGGAAGTTCAAGTTCTCCGCCGTCGTAGCGCAGGGTCGCGCTCGTGGAATCAGACATGGAGTCCCCTTCATGAGGTAGCCTTCAAGGCTTTGGTTAGTTCAATGCAAGTTTTCTTATCCGCGCAAAATCCGCGTCATTGGTGGTGAAGACCAAAAGAAAAACTCAGCAAATTAAGCGTCCGGTAGCCTAGACGGCTACCTATGAAACTACCGCTTTAAGGGCCTTCAAGACTAATCCTGCGGCCAAAAAGTGGCTACTTTGCACAAAATCACAGTGTTTTTGCGCCGAGTCGACTCACAGCGGCACCAATGCGCTCATCGCTGCCCGTCAGCGCCACCCGGACAAAACCGTTTCCGGCCTCGCCGTAGAAGGTGCCCGGACCAGCCAAAATGCCCAGCTCTGCAAGGCGCCCAATGGTTGTCCAAGTGTCTTCACCGGCCGTGCACCACAGGTACAGTCCGGCCTCGGAATGGTGGATGGTGAGCCCAAAAGCTTCCAGTGCTCCCACCAGCTGTTCGCGACGTCTTCTGTAGCGGTCCTTCTGTTCCTTCACGTGCGCATCATCGCCCAGGGCCACGCGCATGGCCTCCTGAACGGGGTAGGGCACAATCATGCCGGCGTGTTTGCGGCTGTTGATCATGTTCGCCATGATGGCGCTGTCACCAGCCACGAACGCGGCCCTGTAGCCGGCAACGTTGGACTGCTTACTGAGGGAGTACACGGCCAGCAGGCCGTCATTCGAGCCGCCGGAAACGCGGGCATCCAGCACGCTGGGCACGGGCTCGCCACCGTTTTCGGTATCCCACGCACCCCAGCCAAGCTCGCCGTAGCACTCATCCGAAGCCACCACAGCACCAATGGCCCGGGCCTGCTCAACAAGAGCCTTCAGCTCGGCCACCCCGCGCACAATGCCTGTGGGGTTGCCCGGGGAGTTGACCCACACCAGGCGCACCTTGGCGAGGGTTTCGGCGTCGAGCTCCTCCAGGGAATCGGCGGCAACAGCCGTGGCACCGGCAAACACGGCCCCCATGTCATACGTGGGGTAGGCAACCTTGGGGCGGACCACAACGTCGCCGGCGCCCAGGCCCAGCAGCAGGGGCAGCCAGGCCACCAGTTCCTTGGAACCCACCGTTGGCATGACGTCGGCCGGGTCGAGCCCGGAAACGTTGCGGCGGCGCGCAAACCAGTCAACAATGGCCTGGCGCAAGGCCAGCGTGCCATGCGTGGTGGGGTAACCCGGCGCATCCGCAGCCGCCTTGAGGGCGTCCTGAATCAAGGCCGGGGTGGGGTCCACGGGCGTACCGATGGAAAGATTCACCACACCGTGCGGGTGCTTGGCTGCCGTTGCCTGATAGGGCGCCATGGCATCCCACGGGTAGTCAGGCAGATTCAGGCCAAAGTTGCTGGGTGTTTGCTGCGAAGCCGAAGTCATGTGTAGCTGATCAGTCCTGATTCTGCGGCGGCAGGGCCGCAACGAACGGGTGGTCGGTGTGCGTGTTGCCAATCTTGGCCGCGCCGCCGGGTGAGCCCAGCACGTCGAAGAACTCAACGTTGGCCTTGTAGTACTCGGCCCACTCATCCGGGGTGTCATCCTCGTAGTAGATGGCCTCTACGGGGCAGACAGGTTCACAGGCACCACAGTCAACACACTCGTCGGGGTGGATGTAGAGCGAGCGTTCGCCTTCGTAGATACAGTCAACAGGGCATTCCTCAACACATGCCTTGTCCTTGACATCCACGCATGGCTGCGCAATTACGTACGTCACGAACCCCAACCTTCCTCAAAAGTTCAATGGGCGGGGCACAAAAAGCACCGCTTGACCCATTATCCCCCACCGCCGCCATGCCCGCACCTCCGCGAGACTTAGTATGAAGAGGTGAACAGTGCACTTGAGCGCCTGACCCAGCTTCCCCTGGGCACGCGCGTGGTTATCCGCTACAGGATCGGCTCCGGCTTCACGGACGCCTTGGGCGACCTGGTGGCCCGTGACCACCACGGCTGCACCGTCTCCACCCGCACCGGGGCCATCACCATAATGTTCGACGACGTCCAGCTCGCCAAGGCGGTTCCCCCGCCTCCCCCGCGGCGCGAACGACGCGTGCAGTACTGACCCGCCCGTCCCCTGTCCTCCCCCGACGCTCTCGCAGCACTGGCGTGTTTTCTGGAAACGCTCTCGCAGCAATGGCTGGATATTTGGCGACGCTATCTCACGGCTCGCCGTCGGGCGCCGTTGTTTCGGCAGGCTCGCCTCGCCCAACACCGTGCTAGAAGAATCTGCTGAATCTGCACCCCGCGATTGCGATAGCGTCAGGAAAAAACACGCCAATGCTGCGAGAGCGTCGGGGAAAAACTGACCATTGCTGCGAGAGCGTCGGGAGTTACTTTTTGGGGAGCAGCAGGCGCCAGACCAACAGGGCCACCAGGGGCGTCACAAACGCTATACCGTACAGCCACACCCGGCCTTGAAGGTTGTCGGTGATCATGCCGACGGCGCCCAATTGCATCGACAGCAGCCCTGCCGTGAGGTACGCAGCGCCGCCGCAGAGCACCACAACCCAGGAACTTTTGCTCCACAGTCCCACGAAAAGGCCCACCGCCGCCAACAACAGCAGAGCCAGTCCCCCGCCGTAGGGGATGACTGCACCGCCGTCGAGATGCCAGAGGTGGCCGTGCAGGGATGTCCCCAGCAGTCCGCTGCCAACACCCGCCCCGGCAGCTGCCGCCAGGACGGCCCACCGGCGCGGCGGCGGAAGGGAGAAACGGGTCTTTTCCACCCGTGCGGCCTTTAGCGGCTCCGTGCCCGGTTCCTGACTGCCAGCCTCCAAGGGTTCGGTCATGGCGTCTGCACCCCGTAAATCGTGGCCGGATCCAGGGCCACGAACTCTTCCACGGCAGAGATGTCCCGCCACACGTCATCGGAAAGGGCAAACCGCTCCCCGTCAACGGTGATCTGCGTCCGGTGGGCCTGCATGGCCGCAATTTTTGCCGCGAGATTGCCCGTGACAGCAATCCGGGGCACGCCTTCGGCCAGCACGCGCTCCGGGCGGTCGCTGACAATGGCATAGATGGCCGGAACCACCCAGCCGGGTGCCTCCTGCGACGGCGTTGCGGCTGCACGCAAGGCGGCCATGGTGAGTTCATGGGCCCGCACGTGGTCGGGGTGGCCGTAGCCGCCGTCGGCCGCGTAAGTGACAACAAGGGTTGGCTGCAGGGAACGGATGGCGGCGGCCAGCAGCTCGGCAGCCTGTGCCAGCGGCGCCTTGGAGAAGGACCCCGGCAGCACGGTTGAGGCGGCCATGGCCCTGCCGTCGGACCCCCACTGCATGCCGGAATCACGGAAGGTCACCTCTCCGCTGGCCGGCGCCGTGAGCCCCTGCCCAAGCCAGATGTGTTCGCCAACCCCTAGGGCGTTCAGGGCTGCTGCCAGTTCGCGTTCGCGTTCCACCGCCAGCCCCGTGCCGTCCGCCGCTGAGGCGTTGCTGGTGTGGCCGGCGTCGTGAGTGCCAGCAACAAGATCTGCCGCCTTCACTTCCAGATGGGCCAGCTCCGGCACGATGACCTCCCCGAGCTCCCCACGCGTGCACGTCAGGAGCACCACACGGGTCCCGGCGGCGGCCAACGCCGCCATGGTGGCACCTGTGACAATGGTTTCATCGTCCGGGTGTGCGTGCACAAACAAGGCGGTGGCGTCCGGTCCCGCGCCCGGCAAAAGGGGCGCAACAGCGGTGGCGTCATTGTTCTCCATGCCCACCAATCTACTCGCTGGCAGCGGCGCACCCCCAATGCCCGCCCGCCACCCCGCCAGCCATTGGGCGCAAAGAAGCCGGCGCACCGCGGCAGGGCCACGGGTACGCCGGCTTCTAGGCAGCCGCTAAACCAGGAGTGTGGCTCCCGGAATGGCGTTCAACAGATCCTGTGTGTAGGTCTGCTGCGGGTTGTTGAAGACCTCATCGGTGGAAGCTGATTCCACAATGCGGCCCCGCTGCATGACACACACCTGGTCAGCGATCTGGCGAACCACGGCCAGGTCGTGGGTGATGAACAGGTAGGTCAGGCCCAGGTCCTCTTGCAACTCGTTGAGCAGGTTCAGCACCTGCGCCTGCACCAGCACATCCAGTGCCGAGACAGCCTCGTCACAAATGATGACGTCCGGGTTCAACGCCAGGGCGCGCGCAATGGCGATGCGCTGGCGCTGGCCGCCGGAGAGCTCGTTCGGGTACCTGTGCATGGTCGCCGCTGGCATGGACACCTGGTCCAATAGCTCACGGACCTTCTTCTCGCGCGACTTGGCGTCACCGATCTTGTGGATCTTCAGCGGCTCTTCAATGGTCCGGTAGATGTTGAACATCGGGTCCAAGGAACCGTAGGGATCCTGGAAGATGGGCTGCACGCGGCGGCGGAAGTCAAAGAGTGCCTTCCCCTTAAGCGTGTTCACCTCCACACCGTCAAAGAGGATGCTGCCCTCCGTGGGCGCCAACAGGCTCAACGCCATCTGCGCCACCGTGGATTTGCCCGATCCGGACTCGCCCACAATGGCCATGGTACTTCCGCGCTTGACGCTGAAGGACACATCATCAACGGCCTTGAACTGCGAGGACTTGCCCAGCGCGCCGCGGAGCTTGAACTCCTTGGTAAGGTTCTTGACCTCCAAGATGATGTCGCCCTTGCCCGCGGGCTTGCGTGCCCCGGACGACGGCGTGGCGTGGCTGACGTGCGGTACATGCGGGCCGTCCACCACGTCGGGAGTCGACGCTTCGATGTCTTCCACGGCCGCTGCCAGAACATCCTTTGCCTTTTGCGACTGCAAGCGGCGTGAGGACAACGACGGCGCCGAGTTGACCAGGCGCTGCGTGTAGGGGTGCTTCGGGTTGCGCAGGATCTCCAGTGCGGGACCCGATTCAACCACCTGCCCCTTGTACATGACGACGACCTTCTCTGCCCGCTCGGCTGCAAGGCCAAGGTCGTGGGTGATGAGCAGCACTGCTGTGCCCAACTCCGTGGTCATCCGGTCCAGATGGTCCAGAATCTGGCGCTGCACCGTCACATCCAAGGCGGAGGTGGGCTCATCGGCAATGAGCAGGCGCGGCCGGCAGGCCAGGCCAATCGCGATGAGCGCGCGTTGGCGCATGCCGCCGGAGAACTCATGCGGGTATTGCTTGGCGCGTTCCACCGGATCGGGCAAGCCAGCTTCGGCGAGTACTTCCGCCACGCGTGCCTTGGCACTGCCGCCGTCGAGCCCGTTGGCCCGCAGCGTCTCCTTGACCTGGAAGCCAATCTTCCACACAGGGTTCAGGTTGGACATGGGGTCCTGGGGGACCATGCCGATGGAGTTTCCGCGAAGTTCAATGATGCGCTTTTCACTGACGTTGGTGATGTCCTCACCGTCGAAAATGATCTGCCCGCCACTGACCCGGCCGTTGCTGGGCAACAGCCCGATCGCTGCCAGTGCCGTGGTGGACTTGCCCGAACCGGACTCCCCCACAATGGCCACTGTCTCTCCTGGGAGGATGGTCAGGCTTGCCTTGCGCACGGCATTGACGGGACCGTTCTGCGTGTCAAAGGTGATGGCCAAGTCCCGGATCTCCAGAAGCGGCGCATCGTCGTTGCGGGCAGGAGTGGAATTCACGGGTGTACCTTTTTCAAAAATTGACATGCTGTCACCGCTTCCTTGCTTTGGGATCCAGGGCATCGCGCAGGGCGTCACCGAGCATGATGAAGCTCAAGACGGTGATGACCAACGCAAGTGCCGGCCACATCAGCACGGCGGGGTTGTTGCGAACCTGCGACTGTGCCGCTGCAATGTCATTGCCCCAGGACATGACAGTGCCGGGCAGCCCCAGTCCCAGGAAGGACAGCGTCGCCTCGGCAACAATGAACGTGCCCAAGGAAATGCTCGCAACCACAATCACCGGTGCCAGCGAGTTCGGGATGACATGCTTGACCAATGCCCGGAACGGCGAAAGGCCTAGCGCCTTTGATGCTGTGACAAAGTCCGCGTTGCGGTTCTCAAGCACGGCGCCTCGGGTGATGCGCGCAATTTGCGGCCAGCCGAAGATCACCAGGGTGACCACCACCGTCCAGACGCTGCGGTTGTCGCGGAATGCGGGCAACTGCATGATGATGATGGCGCCAAGGATCAGGGGCAGGGCGAAGAAGATGTCGCCCAGGCGCGCAAGGATCGAATCGAGCCAGCCGCCGTAGAAGCCAGCAATTGCGCCCATGATGCCGCCAATGAGGACGACCCCAATGGTGGTGAAAACGCCCACCATGAGCGAGGCTCGCGTACCAAAAATCATTCGTGAATAAACATCGCAACCCTGCAAGGTGAACCCCATTGGGTGCCCCGGGGCAGGCGGCGCCGAGGAATCGTCCAGTGTGCAGGACGTCGGGTCAACGCTCGTGAACAGATTGGGCAACAACGCAACAACAACCACCAAAACAATCAACAGGGCGGAAATGATGAAGAGGGGCTGCTTGCGCAGATTCCTCCACGCTTCGGCCCAGAGACTCAACGGCGCCGCCGTCTCATCAACCTTGTCAATGGCAACCAGCGGGGTTTCCTCCAACGGGGCCACATAGTGCTCAATGAAGCGGCTGGACGTTTTTCCCTGCCGGCTCGCGGGGGTTGCCCGGGCAGCAGGTTCTTTTTCAGGTGTCAGGTTCTCAGACATAACGAATCCTCGGATCGAGCCAGGCGTACAACAAATCAACAACCAGGTTGGCAACTACAAACACAATGACCAGGATGCTGACGACGGCAACTACGGTAGCGCTCTCGCCCTTAAGAATGGCCTTGTAGAGCAGGTTGCCAATGCCGGGGACGTTGAAGATACCTTCGGTGACAATCGCGCCACCCATGAGCCCACCCAGGTCGGCACCCAGGAAGGTCACCACCGGGATGAGGGAGTTACGCAAAATATGGACGACGACGACGCGTCGACGAGTCAGGCCCTTGGCCGTGGCGGTGCGGACGTAGTCGGCGTTCATGTTTTCGCTGATGGATGCACGGGTGAGTCGAATGACGTAAGCCAGCGACACGAGTCCCAAGACCAGCGCCGGCAGGACAAGTTCATTCCACGGCGCAGTGCCGCTTACGGTGGGACGGGCCCAGCCGAGTTGGACACCCACGATCAGCTGGAGCACGAAGCCCAAAACAAAGGTGGGGACGGCGATGACGATCAGAGACGCAACCAAGACGGTGCTGTCGAACAGCTTGCCCTTGCGCAGGCCGGCGATGACGCCGAAGAGAATGCCAAAGAAAGCTTCAAATGCCAGGGCCATGATGGCCAAACGGGCGGTTACCGGGTAGGCGCGGGCAATGACCGCCGACACCTCCTGTCCGGAGAAAGTTTGACCCAAGTTTAAGGTGACAAGATTTTTCAGGTAGAGCCCGTACTGAACCCAGAACGGCTGATCCAAGTTGTACTGCGCCCTTAAGGCGGCTTCAACGGCGGGAGCCATGGGCTTGCCGCCGGACAGTGCGGCGATGGGGTCGCCTGGAGTTGCAAAAACAAGGAAGTAGACAAGCAGTGTTGCCCCAAAGAAGACGGGGATCAGCTGCAGGAAGCGGCGGAGGGCGAACATCACCATTGCGGTGTCTCCTCTCGCCGGGCTTCCAATCGCAAAGAATTCATGAAATTACCTGTTCAATAGTGGTTAGTACAGGGTGGCCGGCTGCGGATCGCGCGCCTACCACTGTACGGAAACTAGCACACATGCGTGCTTTAGGGCAGGAAAAGGGGACCCGGCACCAAGGCCGGATCCCCCATTTCATACCACGGAACTAACTGCTTACTTTGCGGTAATTTCGTTGTAAACCGGAACGCCGTTCCAGCTGAACTTCACGTTGGTGACGTTGTTGCTCCAGACACCCTGAACTGCCTGGTACCACAGGGGTACAACCGGCAAGTCTTTGAGCAGAATTTCCTGGGCTTCGTTGAAGATCTTGTTGCCATCCTCAACGCTCTTTGCTGCCAAGCCGGTCTTCAGCTTGGCATCGAACTCGGCGCTAGAGTAGTCGCCATCGTTGGAGCCTGCCCCTGTTCCGTACAGCGGGCCGAGGAAGTTGTACAGTGAGGGATAGTCAGCCTGCCAGCCGGCGCGTGAGGCGCCGGTGAGCTTTTTGGAGTTGACCAGTTCACGCATCTGCTTGAACGTGGGAATCGGGTTCAACTCAGCCTTGATGCCCAGGTTGGTGGCAATCTGGTTGGTCATGGCTGTGATGTATTCCTTGTTACCAGCACTATCGATGTTCGAGGAGACGGTGAAAACCTTGCCTGCCGGCCAGGGGCTGATCTTGTCAGCTTGTGCCCACAGGTCCTTGGCCTTGGTGGCGTTGAAGGTCAGAACTTCGGCGCCTGAGAGCGAATCGCTGTAGCCGTCCAAAACGGGTGAAGTGAAGTCCTTCGCAATTTTCTTGTTGCCGAAGAAGATCTTGTCGATGATCTGCTGGCGGTCGATGGCCATGGAAATTGCCTGGCGGCGAAGCTGTCCGGCCTCGCCCTGGAACTCGGGCAAGTAGCTGGGGATTGTCATGGTCGCGTTGCCGGCATAAGCCTGATTGACGTTGCGCCCTTCGAAGTCCTTGGCAAAGTTCGGCAGGTTGCTCGGAGGTACCTGATCCAGCACGTCGAGGTTGTCGGACTGCACATCGGTGTAGGCGGCCTCGGCCGAGGCGTAGATGGTGAAGTTCACACCGCCATTCTTGGCCTTGCGCGGTCCCTTGTACTTGTCGTTGGGGACCAGCGAGATGGAAACGTCGTGCTTCCAGCCGTCCTTGGCGATGACGTACGGACCGTTGCCGATCGGGTTCTGACCAAATGCTTTCGGGTCTGCAAAAGCGGACTCAGGCAGCGGGTAGAACGCCGTGTAGCCCAGACGAAGTTTGAAGTCAGACTCGGGCTGAGCAAGGGCAACGGTGAAGGTGGTGTCGTCGACAACCTTCAAGCCCTCCATGGTGTCCACTGTGGAACCCTCGGCGGAAACCGTGGCATAGCCCTTGATGGACTCGAAGAAGTAGGAGTTCTTCTGTGCGTTCTTTGCAGCAGCACCAAAGTTCCAAGCGTCCACGAAGCTCTTGGCAGTGACGGGTGTGCCATCGCTGAAGGTTTCCCCGGACTTGATCTTGATGGTGTAGTTCTGGGAATCCGTGGTTTCGATGGAATCCGCAAGCTCGTTGACCGTACGACCGGTAATGTCGTAGCTCACCAAGCCGGTGAAGATGAGGTCCATGACCCTACCGCCACCCACTTCATTGGTGTCTGCGGGTAGCAGGCCGTTTTCCGGCTCCGTGCTGTTCGCCGAGATAACCTTCGTGGTGTCGCCGGTCGCGGTGTTGCCGCTGTCCGTGCCGCCACCGCATGCTGACAGGGACATAGCAACGACTGCTGCCAGACCCAATGCCTTGGAAGTGCGTGAGAAACGCATTCCGCCTCCTTGATTTTTTAATGGTTGCGAGAAGAAACATCCGTGTTGCAGGTTAACCGGGATCGCCGTTGACCCAGGTAGTGTTCCAACTCATACTCTATGAGCCTAGCCACAAAATGTTACTTGCAAGTAAACGAGGACACATTCTGGACGAATCTTTACCGAGATGAGACTTTAAACACAACAGCCCGCCCCAGCAGATGCTGGGACGGGCTGTTGTGTTGGTGCTATGAGAATCTCATGGCACCACTGAAAGTATCAGTAGTTAGTTCTTGGCGCGGCTGCGGGCGGCCTTGGCGCGCTCGGAAGCGTCCAGGATCAGCTTGCGGATGCGGACCGACTCCGGGGTAACCTCAACGCACTCGTCTTCGCGAGCGAATTCGAGGGACTCTTCCAGAGTCAGGTTGCGCGGCGGGGTCATGTTCTCGAAGGTGTCCGAGGAAGCTGCACGCATGTTGGTGAGCTGCTTTTCCCTGGTGATGTTCACATCCATGTCATCGGCGCGTGAGTTCTCGCCAACGATCATGCCCTCGTAGACCTCGGAGGTGGGCTGCACGAAGAAGTTCATGCGTTCCTGAAGCTTGATCATCGCGAACGGGGTGACCACGCCAGAGCGGTCAGCCACGATGGAACCGTTGGTGCGGTATTCGATGGGGCCGGCCCACGGCTCGTAGCCTTCGGAGATGGAGGCTGCGATACCGGCACCGCGGGTGTCGGTCATGAAGCGGGTACGGAAACCGATCAGGCCACGGGCCGGAACGATGAATTCCATGCGGCACCAGCCGGTGCCGTGGTTGGCCATGTTGGTCATGCGACCCTTACGGGCAGCCATCAACTGCGTCACGGAGCCCAAGTATTCCTCGGGTACGTCGATGGTCATGTGCTCCATCGGCTCGTGGGTCTTGCCGTCGATCTGCTTGGTCACAACCTGCGGCTTGCCAACGGTCAGCTCGAAGCCTTCGCGACGCATCTGCTCAACGAGGATGGACAGCGCCAATTCGCCACGGCCCTGAACTTCCCAAGCGTCGGGACGCTCGGTGGGGAGAACGTTCAAGGAAACGTTACCGACAAGTTCCTTGTCCAGACGATCCTTGACCTGGCGTGCTGTGACCTTGTGGCCCTTGACGCGGCCGGCGATCGGCGAGGTGTTGATACCGATGGTCATGGAGATGGCCGGCGGGTCAACGGTGATCAGCGGCAGCGGCTGCGGGTTTTCCAAGTCGGTCAGAGTCTCACCAATGGTGATGTCCTCGATACCGGCAACAGCAACAATTTCACCGGGGCCAGCGGACTCGGCCGGAACACGGGTCAGCGCCTGGGTGGCCAGCAGTTCGGTGATCTTGACAGGCTTGACTGTGCCATCGGCGCGGCACCAGGCAACGGTCTGGCCCTTGCGCAGGGTGCCGTTGAAGATACGCAGCAGAGCCAAACGGCCCAGGAACGGCGAAGCATCCAGGTTGGTGACGTGCGCCTGCAGGACACCTTCCGGGTTGTAGGTCGGGGCCGGAATGTGATCGATGATGGTCTTGAACAGCGGCTCAAGGTCCTCGTTGTCAGGCGCGGTACCGTTCTCGGGCTGCACGGTGGAGGCGCGGCCCAACTTGCCGGATGCGTAAACAACCGGCACGTTCAGAACGGCGTCGAGGTCCAGGTCCGGAACTTCGTCAGCCATATCCGAGGCCAGGCCCAACAGCAGGTCCATGGACTCGGCAACAACTTCGTCGATGCGGGCATCGGGGCGGTCGGTCTTGTTGACCAACAGGATCACGGGGAGCTTTGCCGCCAGTGCCTTACGCAGTACAAAGCGGGTCTGCGGCAGCGGGCCTTCAGACGCGTCAACGAGCAGAACAACGCCGTCAACCATGGACAAACCGCGCTCAACTTCGCCACCGAAGTCGGCGTGACCGGGGGTGTCGATGACGTTGATGGTCATGACCTGGCCGTTAGCGGAAGGACCGTTGTAGGCCACCGTGGTGTTCTTGGCCAAAATGGTGATGCCCTTTTCGCGCTCCAGGTCACCGGAGTCCATGACACGCTCTGCAACCACACCGTGATCGGCAAAGGAGTGCGTCTGCTTGAGCATGGCGTCAACCAAGGTGGTCTTGCCGTGGTCAACGTGCGCCACAATGGCGACATTGCGCAGGTCAGTGCGCGAAGCAGTGTTCAGAGAAGTGTCGTTCATGCGTTAAGACTCGTTTCAGTTGGGCCCGGCTGCAGGCCCGGAAAGGGCTAAAGCAGAAAGTCACATTGATGGTTGGCCGTGAAGAATCGGCAGATAACACCATTCTAGTCGTACTGACAAATACGGCCTAGTCACTTTATCCCATCTTGGGCGCATTTTTTCCATGAAATGACCATGGGTCACCGCCCAACCGCCGGTTAACCGCGCATTCCCGCATTAAATGTTCGACGCCGGACGCTTCCGTGAGTGATGAAACTCACCTAAGAAGTGGGCTGGGGTGCTCAGCCGCGAAAAGCGGTGCTTACGCAAGCTCCGGCGTCCTGGCTTTCGTCAAGGGTGGTGAGTGTCAGCTGCCCGTCTTTCTGCAAAGGCAGGGCTGCCAGCTGGCGTGAACCATCGGCATTTACTTTCACGTTGGCCGCTGCTGGTTCGGCACCCTGCTGGTGGTGGCGGACAGTGACCAGACCGCCACCCATGCCGTGGGCCTCGGCCGTGAGGCCGTTCACCGTTTGCGCAAGAAAATCATGCAGGTCCATGTCGGCACGCAGCGGCAGGCACAGGTACTGGCTCAGCGGCCGGAGGAAGATTGCTGCCTTGCCGTGAGGAGAGCTGACCATGTAGGCGGGCAAGGACGAGGTGGCGCCGTAGCGGGTGGCCTCAAACCATTCGGTGGCGGTGGAGAGGATGACTGATAGCACCAGGGCGCCGTCGCGCAGGTGGATGCCGTCGCCGTCGGCCTCGGCCATGTCCCGAACATGCAGGGTGGCCAATCCGGCCCGGACAAGGTCGCTGTCCTCGGGCAGATCGGCCAGGACCAGGACCTTGCGGCTCAACTCGGCCCCGGGCCCGGGCCCGGGCCCGGGTGCAAAGGAAAGCAAGGCCAGGACTTCGTGGCTGGTGACGCGCAGGGCGCTTGGGGGGATTGCTTCGGCATTCATGAATTCTTCTTTCCTTGGCGCTTCGGGCCGCGCCCTGCGTTGGCAGGCTGCCGTGCACAACGAACTACTTGACGAACGACCACTGGGCGACGCTCTGCCACGGACCAACGTCCAGCGGGGAGTATTGCACGCCCGAGACGTGCTTGCCCGTGGCGCTGAGGGCTGTGCGTTGGAACAGGGGCAGACCGTAGCCAGCTTCAACAACCAGCTGGTCAATTTGCAGCTTCAAGGCATTTTGTTTTGCCGAGTCGGGGTTCACCGCAAGTTGTTCGGTGAGCTGGTCCACCACTGTGTTGGAGAAATTGTTGAGGTTGGAGACGGCTCCCGTGGTGAAGACCTGGGGCACCTGAACAGAACCTGTGGGGTTGCGGCTCCACCCGTAGAGGGCCACGTCGAAGGCCCCTTCCTTCAAGGCGGCAAGCCATTGCTTGGAGTCCTTGCCTGCGTCCGTGACACTGAAGCCTGCCAAGGTGGCCGAGGCTGCAATCAAGGAATACTCCTTGGCGCGGTCAGGATCGTCCTTGTTGTACAGGATGCGCACGGTGGGTTTGGCGCCGGCCAGGAGTTCGGTGGCCGCAGCCAGGTCCACTGTGGCAAAGTCCTGGGTGCCGTTGCTGCGCACGGATTCCTTGTAGGGAACCTGCGCGGGGTTGAACACAAAGGAATCTAGCACCCCGGCGTTGGGGTCAAGGGGCTTGGCAACCTGGTTCACGATCTCCTGGCGGGGAACTGTGTGCAGGAAGGCGGTCCGTAAATCAGGCGGGGAGAAGACTCCCTTGAAATTGAGCACCAGCTGATCAAACCCCAGACCCAGTCCTTGCTGGACTTGCACCCCGGCAGGCTTCATCGCCGCCAAGGCACTGACCCGTTCCGCACTCACAACAGGCGTGGCCACATCGGCAGTCCCTGCTTCAAGCGCTGCGATCTGCTTGTCCGGGTCGCTTTCATAGTGGACGGTCAGGGTGTCCAACTTGGGCACCTCCCCCCACGTGTAGTCAGCATTGCGGGTGAGAACAAGCTCCTTGTCCGCCGTGATTCCCTTGACCAGGTACGGCCCGTTGGACAGTGCCAGTGTGGGATCCGGCATGGTTTTCGTGTCAAAACCCGTGTTCCAGAAATCGGCTACCTTGCGCAGCATGGGATTGGCGGGAGCAGGTTTTGCGGGATCACCCTTGGGCACGGACTGCAACAGCGCTGTCAATGCCTGCGCGTCTTTCAGTCCGGTTCGAACCGCCACAATGTGGGCCGGGACGTCCACGGTGGAGCCAAGAGCTGTCTCCCAGTCGGAGTACGGGGTGGTGTAGGTCAAGGTCAGCGACAGTCCGTCGTCGCCGATGACGGGAAGTTCGCTCTTGGCGAGGCCCGTGTTGTCGCCGGCGGCGTGGAAGTACGCGGTCCCGCCCGTGACGGCAAAGTTCGCATCCAAGGTTGCGTCGTTGAAATAGCCCGACGCCGCCGCCCACTGCAGGAGCAAGTCGTCGGCCGTCACGGGCGCACCGTCTGACCATTGGACACCGCTATTGATGGTGTATTTGATGGTCAGGGGCTTGTCCTTGACCATTTCATACTTGCCAAACTTGTCATTCTTGACGATCTTCAGGTCGCTGCCCACGGAGTTGAATCCGGAGTGCGTGGCCGAGGCGATGCGGGTGTTCGTCAGGGTGTTGCCTGTGACGCTGGTGGCGTTGAACGAGGTGAATGGGGAGCCCTCAAGAACTGTGACATTCCCGCCGGCCGTTGGTGTTGGGGACGTTGTGGTCTGGTTGGGTGCCGGGGGTGTGCCCGTGCAAGCCGCCAGGGCCAAGGCAAGTGCCGCGGCCGTGGCCAGTACTTTGGAAATGCGTCCGGGCCGCATTCCACCTCCAGGTTCTTCGCTTCAAAATGGGCATTACGGGACTTCGTTGGCGGCTCGCCAATCCCTTGGAACAATCCTGCGTTTCAGCGTACCGCAGCGTTCTGGACAGGAGCTGTGGAATGTCCTAGCTCAACGGATGAATGTGAGCAGTGGCTCATGGCGGGCGCCGGCACCCGGCCCAGCCGTCCGTCGTCGTAAATCAGTACCCGGTTCTACCATCAACACATTCGCGCAGCAGGTCCACATGCCCTAAATGGCGGGCGTACTCCTCAATCATGTGCGTGTAAACCCAGCGCAGGTTCAGCTGCTGCCCGTGCCGGAGCGTGGGCAGCGGCGTGTCAAGGTTCCTGACGGCGGCGGCCAGCAAGCGGACACTGGCGAGTTCCTCAGTGTAGGCGGCCACGTCGGCCAGGGCCTGCGCTTCCGTGTAGGCGTTGAAGTCGGCGTCAGGGTCCTTCGCTTGATAGCGGGCGGCTTGCGCGCTTCCGGCCGCCATGTTCGAGAACCAATACCGTTCCACGTCCGTCAGGTGGCGGACAATCCCGGCGATGGTCATGCTCGACGGCGCCACGGCGGCCTGGCACAGCTGACCAGCCGTCAGTCCACCCACCTTGATGGGCAGGGTTGCCCGGTAAAACTCCAGCCAGGCCTCAAGAGACTCCCGCTCCCCCGCCATGAACGGCGGGCCTGTCCGGGTGTCCGGGGGTTCCGGTGTGCGTGCCTCGGGGTTGTCCATGACTCAACTTTTTCACACCCTGGACCGATTGGTGGGATCTTGTGGCCCCTGCCTTGTCGGTGGAGATCAGGGGCAGGCTCTGGTCAGGAGGCGCCCGGGACGGCACAATGGCGGCATGGGATTACGAATCGAAAACTTCTCCATTGACTCAACAACACCGCTCGAAACGGCACAGTTCTGGGCGCAGGCCCTTGGCTGGCGGATCGCCCTCGACGATGCCGATGACGACGAGGTGGCCCTGCAACCTCCCGCCGGCAGCCCCGAAGCTGGAGTTCTCCCGGACATTTTGTTCCTGCGCGTGCCAGAGGCCAAGGCGGTCAAGAACAGGCTGCACCTTGACCTGCGCCCCAACGACCAAGCGGCCGAGGTGGCCCGGCTGGAGGCGCTGGGTGCCAGGAGGGTAGATATTGGCCAGGGCACCGGGGTCACGTGGGTGGTCATGGCGGATCCCGAAGGCAATGAATTCTGTGTGCTGCGGACGTTGACGGAAGCGGAGCGTGCCGCGCACTAGCCTGTGGGCATCCTGGTCCGACCGGCCGGGCCTGCATGGGGCAGGGGCCTGATCTATTCGATCGGCACAGGGAGCAAGACCCCCCCCGCAACTCCACGCATTGGCTGCGCAGCCCAACGTCCGGTGCCAAAGTCTTAGAGGGTAACGTCCCGGAATCCTCACCCGATCCCCTGCCTATGATGAGCATCAGCCGTACTCCGATACATGAAGGAAGCCATGCCCGACTCCTCATCTCCGCTGCGCAAACTTGGATTCCTCACGATTGGCTTGTTCGATCCGGCGGACCCAGCCGCGGGTCACGAATCAACATTGCAGGTCATTGAACTGGGCGAGCGGCTTGGGTTTGACAGCGCTTGGCTGCGACACCGCCATCTGCAGTTCGGCATCTCCTCCCCCATTGCGATCATGGCTGCGGCCAGCCAGCGCACCTCCCGGATCGAGCTGGGCACCGCGGTGACCCCCATGGGTTGGGAAAACCCCTTGCGCCTGGCCGAGGACCTGGCCACAGTGGACCTACTCTCCGGCGGACGGATCAATCCGGGCCTGAGCGTGGGTGAACCGATGCACTTCGACACGCTCAAGCACCAGTTGTACCCCGATTCCGCCGAGCTGGAGGATTTCAGCTACGCACGGGTGGACCGGCTTGCCCGTTTGATTGCCGGGGAAGCTGTCAGGGAATTTTCCGGCAAGCGGGGCGTTGTGGAGGAATTCTCCAACCGCGTGGAGCCGCACTCGTCCGGGCTGCGTGAGCGACTTTGGTATGGGGCGGCAAGCAGCAAATCTGCCATCTGGGCCGGGGAGAACGGCTTCAATCTACTCACCAGCAGTGTGGTCTTCCCCGATGAGTTTCAGGAACCGGAGTTTGCACACATCCAGCAATCACAAATTCGCGCCTACCGAGGCGCCTCCGCGGAAGCCCAGACGCGCGGCCCAGCCCGGGTCTCCCAAGGCCTGGTGGTCATCCCCACGGATTCGGCTTCAGGAAGGCAGCGGGAGAAGTACCGTCGATACGTCAACGAGCGCACGCCCCGCACAAAAGTGCCACAGGGGCCAAAGCGTATGCTGTTTGCCCCTGATCTCATCGGCAGCAGTGAACAAATCGCCGAGCAGCTGCACGCCCATGCCGGGTTCCGGGAGGTTGATGAAGTGGCGTTCGCGCTGCCTTTCAGCTTCGACCATGAGGACTATGTGCAGATCCTGACCGACATCGCTACCACCTTGGGCCCGGCGCTGGGCTGGACCCCGTCGAAGGGCTAAGCCCTACTGGACACCAGCGACTTGCCCTGCCTTCCGAGCACGGCGAGATTGAACAGCCCGAGATCGATCACTACATGGCTCGCGCCGCCGGCGGCTCTGGCCTGATCATCACCGGCGCCTGCGCCATTGCGCTCCCCTTGGGTGCGGCCTCGATGAAGGAGCCGGGCCGCTCGGCTGACAAGTTCATCCCGGGTCTGCAGGCACTCGCTGACGCGATGCACGCAGCTGGCAGCGCGCCGTGCATCCGGTCCACGCATCACGGCACGGTTGGCTGTGTTGACGTTGCCAACGATCGCCCGGTCCTTGCACCCAACAAACCTGGCTACAGCTAGATTGTGTCGGCCCTGGCAGTCTGCGCAGGCGGCACGACGGCAGCTGCCCCGTGGCGGACAAGCTCCAGGCGGCAGGATTCAACTTTCACCTGATTGGCGACGCCGTCGTACGCTGCCTTAGGCTTCCGCGTGGTGGCGCTTGGGCAGCATCTTCTGGACCACAAGCATGACGCCGACGGCGAGCAGGCCGATCACCAGTCCGGCCAACGCAGACACCAGGGTGTCGCCGAACCAGGTCACAACGGCGCCGAGCGGCTCCAAGGCATGTTCAACTTTGTGCAGCAGGTCTATGGGCCAGTGCCAGCCCACCTCGCCCACGTTGAGGATGGCCAAGTGACCGCCCACCCAGAGCATGGCCACGGTGCCAATGATGCTGATGACGCGGAACACTGCTGGCATGGAACGCACAATTCCGGCGCCTACCCTACGCGTGCCACTGTTCTCGCTGGCCTCCATCTTGATGCCGACGTCGTCGAGCTTAACAAGCAGCGCAACCGCACCATAGACCAGCGCCGTCATCGCCAACGCAATCACGACGAGGGCTCCGAGCCGCATCCAGAAGCCCATCTCCGGATCAAGGTTGGATAGCGAGATGAGCATGATCTCGGTGGAAAGAATCAGGTCCGTGCGCACCGCACCAGCAATGAGCGCCTTCTCATCGCGTGCCCCCTCTTCCTTGTGGGCATGAACGTGACCAAACCATTCGGTCACCTTTTCGGCACCCTCGTAGCAGAGGTAAACGCCGCCGATAATCAACAGGTATGGCAGCACCCACGGCGCAAAGGCCGTCAGCAGCAGGGCCAGCGGAATGATGAAAGCGAATTTGTTGATGAGCGAGCCGCGCGCAATCTTGGCCACGACGGGCAGTTCGCGAGCGGGCGTCAGGCCTGCAACATATTGCGGAGTGACGGCGGCGTCGTCAATGACCACACCAGCCGATTTGGCGGACGCCTTCAAAGCGGCGGTCAGAATGTCGTCAACGATGGCGAGCAAGCCAACAGACATAGTGCACTCCTTGGGTCTTGCGGTAGGTGTAGCAATGACGCCTGAGAGGCGCCAATGCTCTGATTCTCTGGCACTCCGGAGAAAAAGCCGGGCAGAGAACATCTTAGACCGAACCACTGAATCCGGACGGTATTGCGTATGCACCCGCCGCTGTGCCCGGGGCGCTTGTCTCTAGAGGACCCTCGGCCTTGCGGGCGCCGGTAAACTTCTCGGAGACATCAACGGCATCAACGACATCGGCGATGCGAGAGGATTCCGTGAAGATCACCATTGTTGGCGGCTCAAAAGGCACCGGAGCTCAGCTGGCTTCCCTTGCCTTTCAAGCAGGGCATTCGGTCACAGTCCTCTCTCGAAGCGGCAAAGCGCCAGCCGCGACTCGGGCCATCACCGGTAATGCGACGGATCCCGCAGTAGCCGCCGCGGCCGTGGCCGGAGCCGACGTCGTCGTTGTCACAGTAGGTGGGGCCAAGGGCGTCCACCATCAACGTGCTGCGCTCACACGGACAATCATTGCGGCTATGCACGAAGCAGGCGTGCGCAGACTCGTTGTGCAATCCTCACTGGGCGCAGGTGATTCGGCGTCGGCGCTACCGGCTCCTATTCGGCTGATAACTCAGCTCGTGCTCGGAAAGGCCTTGGCTGACCACAACGAGCAGGAGTTGGCCGTCACCAGCTCTGGTCTTGACTGGACAGTGGTCCGGTCAGCCAGCCTCACTAACAAGGTCCCCACTGGCGCCTGGACCGCGCTCGGGGCAACCGGCGAAGGGAAGCCATACGGTTCGATTCCACGTGGTGACCTCGCAGCATGCATGCTCGAAGTTCTGGATAATGAGTCCACTCACGGCAGTGCGCTCGGCCTGAGTAGCCGATGAGTTCGCGGCGTTCAGCCTAAGAGGCCCTTGACCCGACCCGCAGAAGAAGCCGCAGAGGTGGACTCTGCAGCTTCTTTGCACTTGGACCTCTTACCGCTCTGGTTTGTCCAGAAAACCGTGTCTGGCCTGTACGTGTTGATCAGGGTAGACAGCCTTGTGGGCTGCAAGATCCCTGATGTTCTTCCGCTCCGCTACGACGGCGAACAAGCTCATGGCGAAACCGATGCCGTAGAAACCCTTCTCATTGAGCTCCATCTTCGCGTTCCAGAGTCCTCTGAAGTAGACCCCCTTCCTAGCCCCAATGCAATCCAGGAAGCACCTACAAAAGCACCTGTCGGTTTTCCTAGCTGATTGGTCGCACTCATGATTCCTACCCCTTCACACTTATTACTCCATCGAACGTTGCATCTGGCATCGGCATCGATATAGCTGCCGGGCTTCTCTTGTGCCTAGAGGCTACCTTGATGCCCTAAGCACTCAGGGTCGCTCCAGAGAGACACTTTGGACGTCCAAACGAACAATCACGCGACCCTGAAACACGTTGACGGACAACTCAGACGCAACACAAACCGCTAAAGAGCACGGTACTTCGCGTTATTTTCAGCTTTTGACGCCAACCAAAAATAGGTCCACTGGTTGTGTTTTTCTATTGCGCCCAAGTGTGTGTGGTTTGTTGTTTTCGTAGTCGGTAGCTGTTGCCTGAGAGGCTGATGATGAGCTCAACTGCCGCACGGTTTTCATTCACGCGCGGTCCTTCCGATTCCACAGCTGATGCGTCAGCCCGCTGGACGTGCTGATGGATTCGACGCTGAACCGGTCTTCCAAACCAGCCACGTGATCCCAGACCCGAACACCGGAGCCGAGCATGATCGGAACAATCACGACATGCAGGAAGTCGATGAGATCAGCCTGCAGGAATTCGCGCACTGTCGACGGCCCGCCACCGATCCGAACGTCCAAACCGCCGGCCGCTTCCTGCGCCAGACGAAGCGCCTTCTCGGGAGACGCATCGACAAAGTGGAAGCTGGTGCCGTTTGCGAACTCGAGTGTCTTGCGAGGATAGTGAGTCAGAATGAAGACCGGAGTGAGGAAGGGCGGCGCGTCTCCCCACCATCCTTTCCAGCCGTCGTCGGGCCATTCGCCGGACTGCGGACCGAATTTTCGGCGGCCCATGATCTCCGCCCCTATGCCTTGGCCCCACATGCTGAACATGGCCCGATCCGCGGTCACCGGGTCGTCCATGCCATGGATGCCGTGGATGACGCGTCCGTCGAACTTACTGAAGAGCGCCCCGGCATCCCCGATCGGCTTCTCGAGCGTCACATAGTCACCAGCGGCATATCCGTCTGAAGAAACCAACAAGCTATGTACCCGCGTCCGAGCCATGACAACTCCCTGAGTGATTGATTTGCGGAAACGCTTGAACCCTAGCCCAGAGTGACTCCCAACTGCAATCATTCTTGGAAGTCAGGTGGCGGGCACGAGACTGCTGCACCATGGTGGGGAGACAAGAAGGCGCCTCTCAGAATGGATTCTGAGAGGCACATCCCGGCGCTAGGCAGGCCGCTCGAGGTTCAGTCTGGCGAAGAGAAGAACCGTCCAGCCCATGGTTAACCGTTCCGCGGCCCTCGTGCCGGAGTGAAGTTCGCTGGCTGGGCTGCCTTCGTGGGCCAAGTTTCACGACAAAACAAGGCATCAGGCTCGTTCCCTGTCGGACGAGGATCTTGAGCAAGAGATGGAGCTCGACTCAAGATCCCGAGGCCACGAGTACCTGGGCGCGGAAAGCGCGAGAACGCGTGACTAGGTCAAGGGTCTACACCTGAACCGCCTAGCTCCAAATAAACACTAGGTTGGTGACATTCGGCTTCTGGGCTGGGTTCGTCGGCGGCGGGTGGTTAGGCTGGGTGGATGGCGACAGTTATTCTTGTGCGGCACGGCCGCTCCACAGCCAATGCCACTGGGCTGCTGGCCGGTCGGGCGGTCGGCGTCAGCTTGGACCAGATTGGGCGGGATCAGGCGGCCTCGACCGGAGACCGGCTCGCGCCCGTGCCTTTAGTCGGGGTGGTGTCGAGCCCGCTTGAGCGTTGTCAGCAGACCGCCCAGCTCATTCTTGATCGCCAGACTGGCACACCACATGCGCCCATTGATCACGAGCTCACCGAGTGCGATTACGGCCAGTGGCAGGGCCGCACGCTCAGTGATCTCACCACGGAGGATTTGTGGCCGCTTGTCCAGTCGCAACCGTCCGCCGTCATCTTTCCCGGCGGAGAATCCATGGCCGCGATGCAGTCCCGGTCGGTGGCAGCGATTCGACGTCACGACGCAGCCTTCGAAGCAGAATACGGGCCAGGGGCCGTGTGGGCGGCAGTTAGTCACGGTGACATCATCAAGTCGATCCTCGCTGACGCCCTCGGCATGCACCTTGACCTTTTCCAGCGGATCAACGTGGGCCCCGCCTCCATATCGATCGTGCACTACGGCGCTAGCCGGCCGAGCGTCTACGCGAGCAACACGGATGCGGGTGATCTTTCGTGGCTGTCTAGTGGCCTCCACTCCGGCGATGCGCCGGTGGGCGGCGGTGCAGGGCGAAGAGCGCCATGAACCTCCTGGGCCTAGAATATTGACATGCCTACACGTGTTCACGAGTTTTCCTGGCCTGATCGGGTCGTCGTTGGCACCCTTGGTCTTCCGGGGGCGCGTACGTTCTACCTGCAGGTGCGTGCAGGGAAGCAGCTGGTGAGTATTGCCTTGGAGAAGCAGCAGTCCGCCGAACTCGCGGAGAAGATCGACGAAATTCTCGACCAGCTAAGAACTCTTGAGGGCAACCCCTTCAGCATTCCCACGGGCACTCCCCTTGAACTAGTCGACAATGATCAGCTTGAGGCCGTTCAGGAGCAGTTTCGCACGGGGGCCATGAGCCTCGGTTGGGACCCCACGACAGCGCAGCTCGTCATTGAGGCCTATCCGATGAGTGATCTCGACGCTGACGACGACGAATCGATTCAAGAGGACGGGGCCAACGAGCCCGAAATGCTGCTTGTGCGAATGCCGGTGGGCACCGCCCGCGCATTCGCCAAGCGCACCCGCGAGATTGTGGGTGCCGGGCGTCCCACATGCCCGCTCTGCGGTTATCCTGTGGACGCTGACGGACACATGTGCACACTTCCCGAGGCCTGATGTCAGCGCCGGATCTGGTGGCCGCCGAGCTGACTCTCACCGGCCGTATCACGACGGCTTCCAACGCCACATTTCTTGGCCGCATTGGTGAGGTGGTGGTCGTCTATAAGCCGATGGCCGGCGAAAGTCCGCTGTGGGATTTTCCGCAGGGAACGCTGGCCCACCGGGAGGTGGCCGCTTACCTGGTTTCGCAGGTGCTCGGCTGGGGCGTCGTGCCGCACACGTGGCTGCGCGAGGGTCCGCTGGGCGAAGGAATGGTGCAGCTCTGGCAGGAGCAGGATCCCGCCCAAGACGCCGTGGACCTGGTCGCGGCGGACAACGTGCCGGAGACGGGTTGGAAACACGTTTTGGAGGGACGGGATGAGAGCGGACGGCTGGCGGCCCTCATTCACGAAGACTCGCCGGCGCTGCGACGCATGGCGGTGTTCGACGTCGTCGTCAACAACGCCGACCGCAAAGGCGACCACATCCTGGCCATGTCTGGCGGACACCGGCACGGCGTGGACCACGGGCTCACCTTTCACCGTGACCACAAACTGCGCACTGTGCTGTGGGGATGGCACGGAGATGCTCTGACCGCCGAGGAAAAAGACGGCATCGATCGTGTCATCGAAGGACTGCATGGTGGGCTGGGCCGAGACCTGGCGGAGTTGCTCAGCACCGAAGAGATCGCATCGCTCGCTGCCCGCTGCGATCAATTGCGCCTGGCAGGGCGGTTTCCGGCTCCGAGCGGCGAGATGCCGGCGGTGCCGTGGCCGCTGTTCTAAAAGTACATGGCCGCCAAGAACACGTGTTCTTGGCGGCCATCGCAAAACGTTTCGAGCAGGTCAGGACCTAGACGTTGAAGCGGAACTCCACCACGTCGCCGTCGTGCATGACGTATTCCTTACCTTCAATGCGCACCTTGCCCTTGGCCTTGGCCTCGTGCATGGAACCGGCCTCGATGAGGTCCTCGAAGTGGACCACCTCGGCCTTGATGAAGCCGCGCTGGAAGTCGGTGTGGATGACACCGGCCGCCTGCGGGGCTGTATCGCCCTGGTGGATGGTCCAGGCACGGGTTTCCTTGGGACCAGCCGTAAGGTAGGTCTGCAGGCCGAGCGTGTGGAAGCCAACGCGGGCCAGCTGGTCCATGCCGGACTCTGACTGGCCGCTCATCTCCAGCATTTCGCGGGCTTCTTCCTCGTCGAGTTCAACGAGGTCAGCTTCCAACTTGGCATCCAGGAAAATGGCGTCGGCCGGGGCCACCAGCGCGCGCAGTTCTTCCTGACGTTCCGGGTTGCCGAGCACTGCGTCATCAACGTTGAACACGTAGATGAACGGCTTGGCCGTGAGCAGGGCCAATTCCTTCAGGTGCTCCATCTCCAGCTTGTCGCTCTTGACGGAGGAGAAAATGGTGTCGCCGCGTTCCAGAACCTTCTGGGCCGCCAGAATGGCGTTCAGCTCAGCAGCTTCGCGCTGCTTGAGCTTGACAGCCTTTTCGATGCGCGGGATGGCTTTTTCGACCGTCTGCATGTCGGCCAGAATCAACTCGGTGTTGATGGTCTCCATGTCGGAGCTGGGATCAACCTTGCCGTCCACGTGGATAACATCCGGGTCATCAAAGACGCGGATGACCTGAGCGATGGCCTCAGCCTCGCGGATGTTGGCGAGGAACTTGTTACCCAAGCCTTCACCTTCCGAGGCGCCCTTGACGATGCCGGCAATGTCCACAAAGGACACCACTGCGGGCAGGATGCGCTGGGATCCGAAGATCTCGGCCAGCTTTGCCAAGCGGGGATCGGGCAGGCTGACAATGCCAACGTTGGGCTCGATAGTGGCGAACGGGTAGTTCGCTGCGAGCACATTGTTGCGTGTCAGTGCGTTGAAAAGGGTTGATTTGCCGACGTTGGGCAGTCCGACGATGCCAATAGTAAGAGCCACGGTAAGTGATTCTACCGGTCGGGCCGGATTTATGCTTGATCGCCCCTGCGCAGGGGCCCGGCCGCGGCCTAGCAGTGCAGAATCGCACGCACGGGACCGGCCGCCGGGGCCGCTCCGGACAAAGTCACGAGCCGCCGGGGCCATTGTGGACATTCGCCTGCGTTCGGCCACAAGCGAATGTCTGCAACGGCCCCCTGCCGCAAAATTCGCGCCGCAAAGCACAATGTCAGTGGCTCATGCGAAAGTGGTTCCATGACTGGAATCGCGTGGCTTGTAGCCATCTTGATGTTGTTGGCAGGGATTGTGCTGGGCGCAGCCGTGGTGGCGTGGCTGCTGCTGGGCAGGCTGCGCGGTGCCACTGAGGAAGCGGATGCGGCGCACAGCCGAGCCGCCGAGCTCAACGCGAATTTTGCTGCCGCCGACGCCGAGCGCCGACTCTTGGCCACCCAGAACCACGCCCTTGCTGCGCAGCAGGGCTCTGATGCCAACGTCCTGCAGGCCCTGGGTCCGGTTTCGGAGAAGCTCAATGCCGTGCAGCGCCAGGTTGCCCTCCTGGAGCGCGACCGCGTCGAACAGTACGGCCAGCTCGCCGAGCAGTTGCGTGAAGCCAAGGACGCCGACGCCAAGTTGCTGGCCACGACCTCTTCACTCGCCGCTGCCCTGCGCTCCAACAGCGCCCGCGGCAAGTGGGGCGAGGTGCAGTTGCGCCGCGTGGTGGAGGCCGCCGGCATGTTGGCACACGTTGATTTCCAGGAACAAGTCCATACGAACACGGACGACGGCGTTCACCGCCCCGACATGGTGGTGCGGCTCCCCGGTGGCAAGGAGCTGGTCCTGGACGCCAAGGTCCCGCTCACTTCCTTCCTGCACGCGCACGACGCCGGCACAACAGACACTGCCGAGACCCAGCAACACCTGGCCCGCCATGCCAAGGCCGTCAAGGTCCACATTGATGCCCTAGGCAGCAAGCAATACTGGACCTCGGCTAAGAACTCCCCCGAATTGGTGATTTGTTTTGTCCCCGTGGAGTCCATCCTGTCCGCGGCCCTGATGGCCGACCCCGAGCTCCTGGACTACGCCATGAGTAAGAACGTGGTGCTGGCATCGCCCATTTCGCTGCTGGCCATCTTGAAGTCTGTGGCTTTCACCTGGCGTCAGGATGTGCTCACCGAAAGCGCCAAGGAACTCTTTGAACTCTCGGCCCAGTTGTACTCGCGCCTGGGCACCATGGGTGAGGCTGTTTCCGCCGTGGGCGTCTCCCTCAAGTCCAGCGTGGACAGGTACAACAAGTTGGTGGGAACGCTGGAAGCCAGGGTGCTGCCCACCGCCCGCAAGCTCAACGCCATGGATCCCAAAACGCTTGACTCCCCCGCCCAGGTGGAGAGCACTCCACGGGTACTCACGGCTCCTGAGTTTGAGGTGGCCAGCTAGCTGTTGCTCTTGGCGCCCATTTTGTAGGTGGGATCGCCTGCGGCTTTCATGGTGGCGCGGAGTTCCTTGGGCAGGGAGAACAAGATGTCTTCTTCCGCCGTGACAACCTCTTCAACAGAGCCATAGCCGTACTCGGCCAGCAGGCGCAGCACGTCCTGAACAAGAATCTCAGGCACTGAGGCCCCGCTGGTGACACCAACACTGGCCACGCCAACAAACCAGGCTTCGTCGATCTCGTTGGCGAAATCCACCCGGTACGAAGCCTTGGCGCCATATTCCAGCGCAACTTCAACAAGGCGCACTGAGTTTGAGGAGTTGGCCGAGCCCACCACAATCACCAGTTCAGCCTGCGGGGCGATCTTCTTGATGGCCACCTGGCGGTTGGTGGTGGCGTAGCAGATGTCGTCGCTGGGCGGGTTCTGCAACTTGGGGAACCGCTCGCGCAGGATGTCGACAATCTCCATGGTCTCGTCGACTGACAGGGTGGTCTGGGAAAGCCAGATCAGGTGGTCGGGGTCATCGACTTGGACGGTGCGCGCCTCTTCGGGGTTGTTGACGATCGTGGTGCTGTCGGGTGCCTCACCGTAGGTGCCTTCAACTTCCTCGTGGCCCTCATGGCCGATCAACAGGATGTGGTTATCTTCGGCGAAACGGACAGCTTCCTTGTGCACCTTGGTGACCAGCGGGCACGTGGCGTCGATGGTGCGCAGGCCACGGTCCTCGGCCGACTGCACCACGGCGGGTGAAACGCCGTGGGCCGAAAAGACCACCAGCTCGCCTTCGGGTACTTCCTCATTCTCTTCAACGAAAATGGCGCCACGGGCTTCCAAGGAGGAAACCACGTGAACGTTGTGCACAATCTGCTTGCGCACATACACCGGCGCACCGTAATGTTCCAGAGCCTTCTCCACGGCGATCACTGCACGGTCAACACCAGCGCAGTAACCTCGCGGGGCCGCAAGCAGCACCCGCTTCGGGGCGGTCACGGGGGCGGCAGCAGCCACCTCTTCGGGCGAGCTGCGGCGACGTGGAACGGCGGGCATGGGGACGGAAACGGCAGTGGTGCTCATGGCTACCATCTTACGTGGTGCGCCTGCGCGCCAAGATGAGAGTTGTGCCACCAACTGCCGCAAGCACGGCAGCAACAATAAACGTGGCAGTAATGCCACTCTGCCAACTGTCCTGTGCCAATGCGGCCAATTGGACACCCATCTGGCTGGCAGCGGCCGGGCCCACGGCCAAATTGGCCAGGACGCCCCCCACCATGCCGGAGGCCAGCAACCACAGTAAGGCCACAACGGCCAAACCGACGCCGGCGAAGATGACTGCCAGTGACCGGCGTCGGGAAACAAATACACCAAGCACCAGAAGGCCCGCGGCGATGCCAGCCATCCAGGCGGACCAGCCGCCCAGCGTGGTGGCCAGGGGCAGAAGGCGCGCGGCCTGCGGCTGTTCCAGGCTCACCACCACCTCCTTGGGTGTGTCCAGGGTGACGCCCAGGTCCTTGCTGACCCGGCCGGCGACCATGGCCACGAGGGGGGCGACATCCAGCTGCAGATCCCCCTGGATGTCCTTATTGCCGGCGGCTGCGAAGGACAGGGCATGGCTGCGTTCCAGGGTGTCAGTCCAGGCCGGTGCGTAGCCCGGATCCGTATAGAGACTGCGTGCCGTGGAGGTGACGATGGCCGCTGCCAACTGCTCCAACTGGGGCGGCAGCTTCAAGGAGGCAGTGGTTTGGGTGGCCACCATGGTGGCCAAGGCATCCTGGAACTCCTTGTTGCTGCCCAACGGTCCGGCCAGGGCCACGAACCCATCCCGCTCAATCACGTTGCGCTGCAACCACACGGCTGGCCCTGCCACTGATGCAAGCAATAGGGCCACAATGATCAGAATTGCCGAGCCTGCGGTGCGCATGTGCCGTCCTCATAAACCAAAAAAGAATCCAATAATGGATTTCCACACTAGTACATGCCTGTGGATAGCGAGGTTTGAATGTCGGTGGGGAAAGCTAGAGTTACTTCATAGGCTGTACTGGACGGCCACGCTGGACACCTTTGTGAAGGACGGTGAGATCGGGCCATGGCGGAAACCCCTGAACGTAAGGTCATTGCACCCACGGCTGCGGAGACCTCCCCGGATAATCCCTGGCCGTTGCAACTGCTCAGCCAAAAGTTGAAAGCCCACATTGAAAAGGCCCCGCCGGCATGGGTTGAGGCGCAGGTCATCGAATTGAACCAACGCGCCAATGTCAGCTACCTGACGCTGCGCGACATTGATGCCGAGGTCTCCCTGAGCGTGACCATCTGGGGTTCAGTATTGAGCCGCCTGGAGGCCCCGTTGGAACGCGGATCACGGGTGGTTGCACAGCTCAAACCCGACTTTTGGCTTAAAACAGGCCGCCTGTCCATGCAGGGACAGGACATCCGCCCCGTCGGTTTGGGCGATCTGCTGGCCCGTATTGAGCAACTCCGCCAGGCATTGGCCGCCGAAGGACTCTTCGACGCCCGCCGCAAGAAGCCACTGCCCCTGCTGCCGCACAGGATCGGCCTGATCACGGGCCGCAACTCCGACGCCATGAAGGACGTTGTACGCAACGCATCACTGCGTTGGCCTGCCGTGGAGTTTGAAATCCGTGAGGTGGCAGTTCAGGGCGTCAACGCCGTCACGGCCGTCATCGGCGCCTTGGCCGAGCTGGACGCCGATCCCCGCATTGACGTGATTGTCATTGCCCGCGGTGGCGGGTCCCTCGAGGATTTGCTGCCGTTCAGCCATGAATCGTTGGTGCGCGCCGTGTCCGTTGCACAAACCCCCGTGGTCAGCGCCATAGGCCACGAGGCCGACCGCCCTCTGCTGGACGAGGTGGCCGATCTCCGCGCCTCCACCCCCACCGACGCAGCCAAGCGCATAGTTCCCGATGTTAGCGAGGAGCTGCGGCGGGTGGATCAGGCCCGCACACAGCTCAACCGCCGAATCCACGACCTCCTGGACCGTGAAACCGAGCGGCTGGCTTATTTGCGTTCCCGCCCCGTGCTGGCCAACCCTGCCCTGATGCTTTCCACCAAGTACGACGACGTCTCCGCCTTGAGGGGGCGGGCTCGCACCGCTGTGCGGACCCAGGTGGGGCGCCACGCCGACCAGTTGACGCATTTGCAGGCCCAAGTGCGTGCCCTGTCCCCTCAGAAAACACTTGATCGAGGCTACGCGGTGGTCCAGTTGAAGGACGGCAGCATTGTGCGGCTCCCCCAACAGGTCCATGCCGGTTCGCCCCTGCGCATCCGGGTGGCGGGCGGCGCCTTTGCTGCCACAGCCGCAGGCGAAGAGCCGCCCTCTGGCGCTCCTGAGACATTAGACAGCGCAACCACCACAGCAAAGGAATCCGCATGAGCACCACAAAAGCCGCCAACCCCAACAGCGACGTTGCAGCACTGAGCTATGAGCAGGCCCGGGAACAGCTGATGAACGTTGTCAACCAGCTTGAGGCCGGAAGTTCCAGCCTGGAGGACTCCCTGGCGCTATGGGAGCGGGGCGAAACGTTGGCCAAGCGATGCGAGGAATGGCTCGAAGGCGCCAAGGCCCGGCTAGACGCCGCCCGGGCCAGCGAGGCGGAATCCCGCCCCGAGCAGTAACCGCACGAGTAGATCAGCACCCGACGGACAGGAGTCGGCGATGGCACAGACGTGGCTAAAGTCCCGCCTGCCGGGAGTCACCCGAGCTCCCGCCGCGCCCAAGGTCGCCAGCCGCAGCGAAGCGCTCACGGTGGATGGCAGGACACGGACGTATCTGTTGATGGGGCCAATTCCCCGTGCATACGCCACCAGCGAGCCCTCCGCTGTTCTCATCGTGTTGCACGGCTCAAGTCAAACAGGGCAAGGGGTGCGTTCCTTCAGCGGCAACAGTTTTGACCTGCTGGCCGAAGAGGGCCGCGTGGCTGTTGTTTACCCCGACGGGCTGAAGAAGAGGTGGAACCACAACACGTCGGCCAGCGAAGCCACCAATGACGTTGCCTTCGTGGCTGCACTGGCCGGGCACTTTCACGCGCTCCACGGCCCGGTTCCGGTGATAGTTCTGGGCTTCTCCAACGGCGGGCAGCTGGCCATCCGGCTTGTCCACGAGATTCCGCAGAAACTGCACGGAGCCGCCATTGTGGGCGCCACTTTGCCCCGGCCCGGAGGGCTGGCCTTTGCCGACAAGCACCTGCCACTGCCGGTGATGATGATCCACGGGACCCATGATCCTGTGGTTCCCTACGGGGGTCAGGGCTGGTTTGGTAGCCTTTTGGGCAGGCCGCGCGGACCGTCTGCGCCGGAGACAGCAGAGTACTTTGCCGCCAGGAACGGAATCACCGCGACACCGAAGACAACGGTTCTGCCACATCGGCCCGAGAGCGGACGGACCTCCGTGCTTCTCACACGCTACGAGCAGCCCGGCTTGGCGCCGGTGGCGCTGTACACGGTGGTTGGCGGCGGGCATGTGGTGCCCAACCGCCACCGGAAGGCCATCATTTTTGCAGGCAGGACCACCCAGGACATCAGCGCAGTTGCGGCATTGGAGGAATTTTTCCCCGTGCTGCAGCGTAGGGAGTAGAGACATCTACAGCGCGACTGTGCAGATAATGCCCTCAAAATGCGTTGAAAGGGCGTTATCTGCACAGTCAAGGTGATGCTTCAGGGACCACGGAGCAGCTCCAACCTCAGGCGCCGGCCAGGCGGGACCTTTCATGGGCCAGATCAAATTTCCCTGCCGGCCAATGCAAATCCATTCCACCCATCGCTTTGATGAGAATTTCCTGGACAGCCATGCGGGCGTACCACTTCTTGTCCGCAGGAACCACGTACCAAGGCGCCTGCTCGGTGCTTGTCCGCTCAAAAACCCGCTGGTAGGCATCCATGTAGGCCGGCCAAAACGCGCGCTCATCCAAGTCAGTGGGGCTGTACTTCCAATATTTGGTGGGATCGTGCAGCCGGGCAGCGAGCCGCTCCAGCTGTTCATCGTGCCCCAGGTTCAGCATGACCTTGACAATGGTTGTCCCGTTGGCTGCGAGCTCCGCCTCAAACTCGTTGATGGCTGCGTAGCGCCGCTCAAGTTCGGCCGCATCGGCCCAACCGTGCACCCGGTGAATCAGAACGTCTTCGTAGTGGGACCTGTCAAACACGCCAAGCATCCCCGGCTCGGGCGCTGCGGGGCGTACACGCCACAAGAAGTCGTGCGCCTTTTCCTCATCCGTTGGCGCCTTGAAGGTTTTCAGTTTCACCCCTTGCGGATCCACCGCCCCCACAACACGACTCACGATGCCGCCCTTGCCTGCTGTGTCCATGGCCTGCAAAATCAGAAGCACAGATTTCGACCCACCAAAGCGGCTCTCAGCAAAAAGCTGCTCCTGAAGTCCGGCCAGAACGGGCGCCCGAGCGGCCAAGGTGGCTGCGCCGTCGTCCTTCTTGCCATCAAAACCAGGTGCCGCATTGGTGGGTTGCGCAGCCAAGGAAAAATCCTTGCCCACACGGAGAAGTTCTGCCGGTTGTGAGGTAAAACCATGCGGTAGTGACACAGTGGGGCCTTTCCCTAGGGTTTGTACGTGCTCAGGAACTCTGCAATCCGCCCAATGGCTTCCTCGAGGTCAAGGACGTTGGGCAAGGTGACGAGACGGAAATGATCGGGGCGGACCCAATTGAAGGCTGTGCCGTGGGAGATCAGGATCTTTTGTGATTCCAGCAGGTCCAGGGCGAACTTCTCATCGCTCTTGATGGGGTACACCTCGGGGTCAAGCTTGGGGAACAGGTACAGCGCGCCCTTGGCCTGGTTGGTGCTGACGCCGGGAATTTCATTGAGCAGCTTGTAGGCAATATCGCGTTGTTCACGCAGCCGCCCGCCGGGCAAGATCAGATCCTCAATGCTCTGGTGCCCGCCCAAGGCTGTCTGGATGGCGTGCTGGCCGGGGGCGTTGGCGCACAGGCGCATGTTGGCGAGCAGATTGATGCCCTCCAGATAGTCCGCGGCGTCAGCTTTGGGACCTGAAATGGCCAGCCAACCGGAGCGGTAGCCGCAAATCCTGTACGCCTTGGACAAGCCGCTGAAGGTCATGCACAGGACGTCCTCGCCCGTGATGGTGGCCGTGTTGATGTGCTCGGCATCGTCGTAGAGGATCTTCTCGTAGATCTCATCGGAGAACACCACCAGATCATGCTTGCGGGCCAAATCAACCATGCCCTGCACAATGTGCTTGGGGTACACGGCGCCTGTGGGGTTGTTGGGGTTGATGATGACTATGCCCTTGGTTTTGGGCGTAATCTTGGCCGCAATGTCCTCCAGATCAGGCCACCACTCGTTGTCCTCGTCGCACAGGTAGTGCACGGGACGCCCACCGGCCAGGCTGACGGAGGCTGTCCACAGCGGGTAGTCGGGGGTGGGGATCAGGACCTCGTCGCCATTGTTCAGCAGGGCCATCAGGGACAAGGTGATGAGCTCGCTGACGCCGTTGCCCAGGTAGACATCATCGACGTGGATGTTTTGGATGCCGCGTGTTTGGTAGTACTGGACCACTGCTGTGCGTGCTGAGAAGATGCCGCGGGAGTCTGTGTAGCCCTGGGCATGGGGCAGGTGGCGAATCATGTCCACCAGGATGGCGTCCGGGGCTTCGAAGCCGAAGGGCGCTGGATTACCAATGTTGAGCTTCAAGATGCGGTGGCCCTCGGCCTCCATCTGCTGCGCCCTTTGCAGCAGCGGACCGCGGATGTCATAGAGCACATTGTGAAGCTTGGTGGATTGAGTAAATTCTGCCATGAGACAAATATGGCACACGGTGCCCGGAGTTTGTTTCCAAGACGTGCCAAATGGCACAGGCCAATGGCTAAGAACTGGCCTTGATGAGGCCTTGTTGAACCAGCCAGGCGGTGGCAACGTTGGCCAGGCCGCCGAACTGCGGGTCCTGCGACAAGCGGTTGAGGTTGCTCAGTTCCTGGGAGGTGAGGGCTGCACTGACCTTGTTCAAGACAGCTTGCACTTGCTCAGGGACCTTCTTTGCGGCCACCAGCGGCACAATATTCTGGTCCAGGAACAATTCTTTGGAGTCCGTGAGCACCACCAGTGAGTTGTCCTCGATGGCCGGGGAGGACAGGTAAAGCTCGGCCATTTGAATGGTGTCGCTCAGCAGCGACCACACCACGGAGTCCTTGTTAGGTTGCTCGTTGTGGGCGAGCGGGAGGTACGCCTTGGGCACACAGTTGTAGTCACTGCCCAGGCCTGCCAGGCCGCGGTCATCGCGCTTAAAGGCTGCCGACCCACCCATGGTCAGTTCGTCGCAGACTTTTCCCAGATCGCTGATGCTCTTGAGCTGATACTTTTGCGCCGTCACGGCCGTGACAACCACGGCGTCGCTGACCTCCGCCTTGGCGGCATCCAAGATGCCCACCTGGGCCGGGAGCGAGGTTTTCAGGGATTCCACAACGTCCGCGGGGGACTCGGCCGTCAGGCTGGGCGCCAAGTCAGCCAAGGCCTCGCGGGAGTAAACAGGGACAATATCCACACTGCCCAGCTGCAGGGCGGACATCAGGGGCCCTTGGGTTTCGTTGGCTGTTTTGACACTGGCTTTTACCCCGGCGGCATTGAGCGCCGCGGCGTACACGTTGGCCAGCAGCGCACCTTCTTGAGGGTTCACGCCGTCGGGCACCTGGGGTGTCCCCACAATCAGGGATACTGCCCCTGGCGCGGCTGTGGGTATGCCCACAATGGGCTCGGGCGTGCATGCCGTGAGCGCACCCAACAGCAAAACCACGGCGCATGCGCCAGAAAGTACGTGACGCAGCGCCATACCCTCCCCTAAAATCGATTCCCTCTAGCTAGTTCAAATCCTCCACATACGTTACTCCCTCAGCACCCAATATTGGATCCTCGTGAAGTTCGGCGTGCGTCCCACCGTGCTCAAGTTCAAGCACAGTGACCTTGTTGATCCCGGCTTTCAGCAGCGGTCCCGGGACATAAAGGGTTACCTGCGGCCCAATTTCCCAGAAACGGCCCAGCAGGAAGCCGTTGATCCAGACCAGGCCCTTGCCGAAGCCCGGCAGCGCCAAATAAGTGTCGGCAGGTTCGTCAATGTGCAGTTCCCCGTGGAAGTAGCCGGCACCCAGTTCCGCATCGGCAGGCGCCGCAGCAGTTCCGGCAAAGGTGGGGCTGTCCGGGTTGTCCGAGCAATCCTCGGCAACACCTACCTGCAGGAGATCGGCAAGCGGCTTCTCCAAGTTGATCGGGCGCTGCTCCCAATGGAACACGTAGCGCTGGTTGATCAGGACCCCATCCAAGATGCCCTTGCCCTCGCCAAAGCGCGGACCGTAGTTGATGCGGCCCTGGTTCTCCACCAGGATTTCCAGCTGAGCCAAGCCACCGTCTGTGGTGACTTTCAGGCCTGTCTCGCAGTTGGCGTCCGTCAGGACACCCGCATACGCGCCGTCCACCCAGACATATGCCCGGTCATGGAGCTCGCGGACCTTGATGGTGCCCTCACCGGCGGGCAAAACCGCCTTGGCGCTGTAGTGAACCAGCCCCCGGTCAAGGCCCAGCTTTTCAAAGGACAGCGGCTTGATGCTGCGCACCGGCTTGATGGCCCTGACAAAATCCAGCAGCGCTGTGCCGCGGGTCAAGGCGAAGGTGCAGGCGGGAACAACGGCAGCTGGCTTGCTCAGGTGGACGGGAATGGGTGTCAGCTCCCGCCCGGATGCTGCATAGAACGCCTCGCGCATGGCGTGGAACTTCTCGGTCAGACGCCCGTCCTCGGCAATCGGGGCGTCGGAGTCGTAGCTGGTGATGGTGGGCTGGATGGCGCCATCGTGGTTGGCCCCGGAACCGAGGCCAAAGTTGGTGCCGCCGTGGGCCATGTAGAGGCAAACGGAGCCGTCAAGGTCAAGAATCTTTTTGACCTCGGCTGTGGCATCAACCCCGGCGCGCGTGTGGTGGGGCTCGCCCCAGTGGTCGAACCAGCCGTTCCAAAACTCAACGTTGAAGAACGGCTCACCGGGGCGCCGGCGTTCCCAGATCGCGTCGGCCTCGTCACCACGGGAGCCAAGGGTGGCCGTGGCCCAGGTGTCTGGCAGGGCGCCGCCGTCCAGGAAGTAGTCCGTGCCGCCGTCGGCCGTAAAGAGGATTTCCGTGATGCCACGTTCCGCCAAGGCCTTGCGGTTCCAGCGCAAGTATTCCTTGTCATCGCCGTAGCTGCCGTATTCGTTCTCGATCTGAACGGCAACCACGGGGCCGCCATGGCAGGCCTGGAGCGGGGCGATTTCCGGCAAGAGCGCGTCGAACCAGTCCTCCACCACACTGGTGAAAAGGGGATCGGAGGAACGCAGCACCATGTCCGGGTTGGAGATGGCCCAGGACGGGAATCCGCCGTTGTCCCACTCGGCGCAGATGTACGGCCCGGGGCGCACAATCACGTCCAGTCCGGCGTCGCCGGCCAGGGTGATGAACCGGGTAATATCCTGCCAACCCGTGAAAATAGGTGCGGCATCGGCATTGGGCTGGTGGAAGTTCCAGGCGATGTAGGTGTCAAGGGTGTTGACGCCCATGGCCACCAGTCGGTCGATCCTGTCCTGCCACTGATCGGGATGAATCCTGAAGTAGTGGATGGCGCCTGCGATGATCCTGTGCGGCTGACCGTTCTTGAAGAGTTTCCGGTCCTGGTAGCTCAAGACCGGGGCCTGGGATAAAGCCGGGGCGAGTTCTGCCGGCTCGGTGGGCCCGGGCGATTTGCTGGCCGGGGCAACCGACGCGGTCATGATGGTAGACAACTAAACTCCTGGTACTGGCCACACAGGCGAACTCGTGGACATTCTGTTATGGATAACAAATACTCTCTTAACAATACCTCCAAAAGTTCATGACCCGCGGGAATTGGAAGAATTCACAGCGTGTTACAAGTAAACAAATTAGACTTGCCACAGACTCACTTCATGGATGTCCCCACCTGACGGAGATATCCGAACCAGCCAAAGGAATCCCATGACGGCCCCCCAGTTCACCCGTGGTCCAGCAATGCGCGACGTTGCCTCCGCCGCTGGCGTTTCAGCGCAGACGGTGTCCCGCGTGCTCAATGAACATCCAAACGTCCAGGAGAGTACCCGCCGGCGCGTCTTGGCCGTGGTGGAGGAACTGGGATACCGCCGGAACAACACTGCCCGGGCCTTGGTGACGGGCCAGTCCAAAACCATCGGCGTGCTGACATTGGCCACCAACAACTATTCGCGTTCCTCGTTGGCGTTGGG
This sequence comes from Arthrobacter sp. HLT1-20, assembly GCF_054510895.1. NCBI lineage: Bacteria > Bacillati > Actinomycetota > Actinomycetes > Micrococcales > Micrococcaceae > Arthrobacter > Arthrobacter sp. HLT1-20. Next base: position 143,546 of record NZ_JBTNDR010000004.1, read on the forward strand.
CGTTGAGTTGGGCGCGCGCGAGGCCGGGTACACAGTGAACTCCGTGACCTCCAGCCTGAGCGTGCAGGCACTCACGGATGCTGTAAGCAGGTTGGTTCACCAGGGCGTGGACGGCATTATCATCGCCGCCCCACTGCAGGAGGCGGCCGAGCAGGTCAGCAAGATCACCTCCCGCATTCCCACCGTCAACACCGACGGATCCTCCAACATGGGCGACCGCATGGTGGGTGTTGACCAGGACATTGCGGCCGTACTGGCCACCAAGCACCTGCTGGATCTTGGCCACAAGACCGTATGGCATGTTGCGGGCCCCGTGGAATGGTCTGATGCGGCGAGCCGTTTGGGCAGCTGGCGGCGGACCTTGCAGGAGGCCGGTTGCGAGGTGCCTCCTGAACTCCATGGCGATTGGAGTCCCGAATCCGGCTACCGGAATGGACTCATCCTTGGACGCATGCCGGAAGTTACAGCGATCTTGGTGGCCAGCGACGAAATGGCGTTCGGCGTCATCCGCGCCCTCACCGAACTGGGCAGACGCATCCCCGAAGACGTCTCCGTGGTGGGCATTGACGACATTGACTTGGCTGCGTTCTCAAACCCGCCGCTGACAACCATCCGCCAGTCCTTCGAGGACACCGGCCGCCGTGCCGTGCAGCGACTCGTGGCGCAGATTGCCAACCCGGCGCTCGAGAGCACCCCCGATCTTGTGGCGCCAACACTCATTGTCCGCGGCAGCACGGCTCCCCCGCCTGCAGGCAGGTAGGCCTCTCTTGAGCGGGGAGTAGTTGCTGATGTTTCGCGCTGACATCAACACTTTCTCCCCGTTCACGAGGCGGGAAAGTGTCGCAGGAGACTAGCTCCGGGTTGCCACCAGCAGGGGAATGCCAAAAATGGGGTCCTGGTCCAAGATGTGGACATCATCCAGTCCGGCCGCAGCCAAATGGGTCTTGAACGCAAGCTGCAGTGCGGGAACGTTGGTGCCCAAGCCGCTACCCAGCACAATGGGGCCAGCAATCGTGAGCTGCCGGGCAACCTGGCTGGCCATGGCCGCCAAGTCCTGGCCGGCCTGGTCCACGAGGGCCAGCGCATGGGTATGCCCCTGAGCGGCCGCCGCGAAAATTACCGGCGAGGCTGCAGCCCAGTAACGCCGCGTGGTGCCTTGGTGGAAATGGGCGATCAATTCCTGCGGGTCGGTGAGAGTGCAGTAGTCCAACAATCCGGCTGTGAGGCTGTCCACGGGCTCACCCAAATCCATCCTGTGGAGGCTGTAGCGCACCGCCTCGCGCCCCAGCCAGTAACCGCTTCCTTCATCGCCCAGCAAGTATCCCCACCCGCCGGCCCGGGCCTGCTCCCCCGAAGCATTCACACCCCAGGCTGCGGACCCCGTCCCGGCAATGACGGCGATACCGTGCGTTGCACCGGCAGCGGCGAGCAGCAAGCGGGTGTCGTGGACAACCGTCACCTGCGCACCCGGCACAAACCCGGCGATCAAGTCGCGAAGGGCTGCTGCGTCGTCGTCCGTGTCAACACCTCCCGCACCCGCCAGCACCTCCGTGGCGTTTGTGACGCTCAGAAGCCCAAACAGCTCGGCCATGTTGGCCAGGGCCGTTTCCGGGCTCACATTCTGGACGTTGGTGCTGCCCACACTGAAATCGGCCACAACGTCGCCGTCGCGCCAAGCAATGCCACGGGTTTTTGAGCCGCCAATGTCCAGCCCCACAAAGTAGGCAGGGACATTGCGCAGGTTCTGTATGTTGTGGTTCACACACTTACAATAGTGGCATGTTCACTTCACCCCTGATAGCCGCACCCATGGCAGGTGGAAGTACGACGGCGGCACTGGCCTTGGCTGCCCAAGGTTCAGGCGCCTTTGCCTTCGCCGCTGGCGGGTATCTGACGGCGGAACAGCTTGCCGCACACATTGCCCCGCTGCGGGCCACAGGCATTGATTTTGGCGTCAATCTGTTTGTTCCACGCAGCGAAGCGCTGGCCATTGAACAGGTCGCAGCACTGAAACTTTATGCAGCCATGCTGGTGCCACTGGCTGAACACTATGGTGCAGTGATTCCGGATAGTTCTCTCGCGTGGACTGATCCGCGGGCACAGGATTATTGGGACGAGAAGATTGCGCTGCTCCTGGCCGATCCGGTCCCCGTGGTCAGTTTCACCTTCGGCCTGGCCCCGGCCCGCGTGGTGTCCGCACTTCACAAAGTTGGTTCCAGAGTGGTTGCCTCGGTGACCAGCGTGGCCGAGGCCCGCGCCGCAGCACACAGTGGCGTGGACGCCCTGGTGGTGCAGCATGCAAATGCTGGCGGCCACACAGCAGCTTTCTTGGCGGACGGGGAAGTGTGCCAAGGCTCACTCGTGGACCTCATTGCCGATGTTCGGGCGGCAGTGGCCCTTCCCCTGATTGGTGCCGGGGGCATCGCCAACGCCGGGCAGGCAAAGGAGGTCCTGCACGCCGGGGCAGTTGCCGTGGCTGTGGGGACGGCCTTGTTGCGCACGGATGAAAGTGGCGCCCGGGCCGTGCACAAGGCTGCATTGGCCGACCCGCGGTACTCCAGCACTGAAATGACACGCGCCTTCACCGGAAAACCCGCACGAGCCTTGATGAATGATTTTGTGCGCCGCTACTCGACAGCGGCGCCCAGCGCCTACCCGGAGGTCCACTTCCTGACGGCCCCGTTGCGCGCTGGCGCAGCTGCCACTCATGACCCCCAAGCCTTGAATCTTTGGGCTGGCACCGGTTGGCAGACGGCCCAGGACGGCCCAGCAGCCGCCGTGATCCAGTCCTTCCTGGCGGACCTGTAGCCCGGGCTTTTTGCGTGCTGAATTTCAGAAATTACTCCAAAATGAATCAATTATTCGGCAATTTGCTAGAATGGCGAACTAACGGATGCCGCACCCCGCAGCCTCCCACAGTGCTCGCCTAATCTTGGAGGATCCCCCGTGGCAACAGTTCCGAAGAACGTTCGGCGAGATCAATCCCAGGGGCACTATGGGGCCGAGCCGCTGGACTCCGTGGACCGCCAGATCATTGACACACTGGTGGCCGATGCCCGCATCACCAACAGGGACCTGGCCGACGCTGTGGGGATTGCCCCGTCAACGGCCTTGATGCGCACGCGCGCCCTGATGGAACGCGGCGCCATTGAAGGCTTCGAGGCCAAGCTGAACCTTGCCTCCATTGGCCGGGCTGTCCAGGCACTCATCGCTGTCCGCCTGCGCGCCCATGACAGGGACCAGATCGACACCTTTACTGCACGGGTCCCCCTCCTCCCCGAAGTGCTTTCCACCTTCCACACCTCCGGTTCCGTGGACTACCTGCTCCATATTGCTGTCCGGGACACGGATGCCCTGCGTGACTGGGTACTGGATAACCTGACCACGGATCCTGTGGTGGGCCACACCGAAACAACCCTGGTCTTCAAGCACATTCCAGGCCACACGGGCCCACTGGACTAGTCCCGCTCCGCGCAAACCGGTCAGGACGTGGGGGCCCGGCCGGGGCGGCTGTGAATCTTTTCCGCCATCCTCACCCATAATGGGCAAGTGACCATCATCGACAACGCCGTGTACGTCAACGGCAAGCGCTTCGCGGCCCCTACCAGCCTTGACCAGACCTATGAGCTCATGGCCTCATGCAGCGGGATGGCGTGGATTGGCATGTACCGTCCCGACGAGACGGAGATGACGTCACTCGCCACGGAGTTCTCCCTTCACGAACTCGCCGTTGAAGACACCATCATGGCCCACCAGCGCCCCAAGCTGGAGAGGTACGACGACGTCCTGTTCACTGTGCTTCGACCCGCCAAATACATTGATGAAACCGAAGCCGTTGAGTTTGGCGAGTTGCACATCTTTACGGGCAAGGACTTTGTGGTGACCATTCGCCACGCCGACACTCCCGGGCTCTCATCCACCCGCACCCGCCTGGAGGCGGATCCGGAACTGTTGGCACTGGGCCCGGAGGCTGTGCTGTACGCCATCATGGACCAGGTAGTTGACGACTACCAGCCCGTCATCAATGGCCTGGAAAATGACATTGATGAAATTGAGGATCAGTTGTTCTCCGGTGATCCCACCGTTTCCCGGCGTATCTACGAACTCTCACGCGAGGTCATCCAGTTCCAGCGGGCCATCCATCCCCTCAGTGACATGTTGGTCCGGCTCAAGGGTGGCTTCAACAAATACGGCGTCAACGTTGAACTGCAACGCTACCTTCGGGACGTTGAGGACCATGTTGAAGCTGTCACGGCCAAGGCCGATTCATTCCGTCAGCTGCTGCAAAACGCACTAACAGTTGACGGCACCCTGACCACCAACCGCCAAAACGAGGCCAGTGCCGCCGAAAACGCGCAGATGAAAAAGATTTCCTCCTGGGCGGCCATCCTGTTTGCGCCATCCTTTGTGGGTTCCATCTACGGCATGAACTTTGAGAACATGCCCGAGCTCCATTGGGCATTGGGGTACCCGTTCGCCTTGATCCTGATGTTCCTGGTGGGCTTTGTCATGTACATCATCTTCAAGAAGAAAACGTGGCTGTAGCTCACACTGTAGCGGGCTAGGTCCGGGCCAGCGCCGCAATGTCCTCCAAAAAGTCGGCGGCCACAGCCTCACTGACGGTGGCCTTGGTCTCCGCAATGGTGTCCAGGTAGTCGCTCGTCACGGGACCCCGGCGCTCGGCGGGCGCAACGTCATCGAACACGGCCTTTTCCAAAGCACGCTGCGAGGCACTCCGCGCGGCAAACTCGATGTCAGCTGGCGAGAATCCGCCGCTGGCACCCACCAAGGCCAGCACATCGATGTGTTCCACCACGTGTCCCGGAATGAAGCGGTGCCACATGGCCGTGCGCGCCTGGGCATCGGGCAGCCCAATGGGAATGACGTAGTCAAAACGGCCGTGGCGCAGAAACGCCGAATCCAGGGAACGAATGAAGTTGGTGGCGCACACCAACAGCCGGCCGGGCTGGTCACGAAACGCCGGAATGATCTTCAGCAGCTCGTTGGTGACACCCTGCATGGGCGACGGCGGCTCCCCCGAACGCTGCGAGGCAATCTCCTCGACCTCGTCAATGAAGACCACTGCATGCTCCAACTCTGCGATTTCCAGGAAAGTCTGCCGCAAGGCGCCGGCCAGTCCGCCAGGGGAGCCGGCCAGCCGGGACGGGAAGACTTCCACAAACGGCCATTCCAGACGCGAGGCGATGGCCTTGGCGAAAGTGGTTTTTCCAGTTCCCGGAGGGCCAAAGAGCACCACTGCCCGCGGTGGCACCACACCGAATTCCTCAGCCAACTCTGACTCCGCCAAGGGCAACACCAGGCGGCGCTCCAGCAGTTCCTTTTCATCCACCATGCCAGCCACCCGGTCCCAGAGGTCCCGGGGCAACAGCCGCCCGCCTAATTCCTCCAGCGCGCCGCGCTCAGCCCTCTGGATGGGGATGCGGCGTTCAAAATAGCGCAGGTTCTTCTTGACCACGAAGCCCCTGTTGCTGAAGGCTTCCACCCGGGTTTCGCTTTCAGGCATGAGGGCTGAGAGTTTGTTCAAGCCATGGGCGGCCATGCGATTTTCCACAGCCGCCAGCAGCAAGGTGCCAATGCCCCGGCCGCGGAACACCGGCAGCGTTGCGAGGAAAACGATCCAGCCTTGATCGTGGGCCGCACGGCCCACCGCAGCACCAATAATTTGCTCACCGTGCACGGCCACCACGGCATGGTCCTTTTCGCAGGACGCCAGCACCTCGGAAAGGTCATAGACAGGGTCCACACCGTTCTCCCGCAGCGACTGCCACAACTGAAGAATGCCCTCAACGTCTTGTGAATGAAAATCACGGATTGTCCATGCCGTCATGTAACTGCCGCTCCTTTGCGTTAGCCAATGCCGTCATCATGGCACAGTGCCCTGTGCACACGGAAACCAATAGCGTGCTTGAAGTCACAGGAAACGCGGAAACAATCCGGGACCATCGGGCGCTGTAGAACCCAGAGAGCATTCCTCACCATCAAGAAAGCCGGACCCCTTGAGCATTGATATCGCATCTGAACTGGACCTGAACAACCAACTCATTCTTGACGCGGACGCAGCTGCGGCGCTCTTCACGGAGGCACGCACGGCCAACACCTGGTCAGCGGAAGAGGTCAGCGATGAGACCCTAAGGGCCATCTACACCCTGACCAAGATGGGGCCCACGGCCTTCAACGGCCAGCCCCTGCGCATTACCTGGGTCCGCTCATCACAGGCCCGCGAGCGTTTGGTTGAGCACATGATGGACGGCAACAAAGCCAAGACCCTTACAGCCCCCATGGTGGCCGTGCTGAGCTTCTCACAGGACTGGCACGCCCTCATGCCCACCACGGCACCTCACATGGCGGACATGCTGATGCCCATGTTCGAGGCCAACGCTGAATCCCGCATTGCCGCAGGCAACAACAACGCGCATGTCCAGGCTGGCTACTTCATCCTTGCCGCCCGCGCCGCAGGATTGGCCGTTGGCCCCATGACAGGATTCAACCCCGCCGGCGTGGACGCCGAGTTCAACGCTGACTCTCATTTCAAGTCCTTCATGGTGATCAACATGGGCAAGCCCAGCGGTGACGCCGATCGCGACCGCCTCCACCGACTGGATTTTGACCTCGCCACCGTAACCTTGTAAAAGTTTTTTTCAGTTCTTCGGAACAAAATTGGTTTTAATTACCAGCTGACGCGCTGTCCTCGTTTTTTACGGGCGACAGCGCGTTTTTGCGTGCCCTCACCCTGAACGGCGTGGACTGTGGGCCGAACCGGACTGCCACCATCTGGCGTTTTTTCACCATTCCCGATACCACTACCTAGAGACGGCACGAGAATCTCGCCTTCTGCCGCCATGGGCCACACCCCGGCCGTGAAGTTAACACTCTTCCCAAGCAAATTTGATATGGATAACATTTGGTTTGTGTGACCTGTATCTCTCATTTCAGCAAAGGATGAACACGTGCATTCCATGTGGAAAAAGACATTAGCAATGGCGGTGGTGACGCCGGCGATGCTGCTAACAATGGCCGCCCCTCCGGTTGTTGCAGCCCCTGGCGACCCCGTTTCGGCCAATCTGGCGCTGGCCTCTGCCGGCGGAACTGTAACTTCGTCCGGAGACGAGTCGGCGGGCAGCCACGGCACAGACCTTGCCACCGACGGCAGCGCCAGCACCCGATGGTCCTCCAACCACGCCGACAATGCGCAGTTGACGGTGAAGTTGGCAAAGCCCACTGTCATTGAACGAGTTGTCATCAAGTGGGAAGCCGCCTGTGCCGCCAAGTACAAGCTCCAGGTTTCCAATGACGGTGTCTCCTTCATCGACGCCACCGATGTGATCTCCCGCGCGAATTGCGATCCAGCAACACCCGATACCCAGACCGTCAAAGCTGCCCTGGCCGCCACCAAGTACCAGTACGTTCGCATGCAAGGTGTGGAACGCACGCCCATCGGCGGCACCAAATGGGGCATCTCCCTGTATGAAATGGAAGTCTGGGGCATCCCGGTAGCCGCCGGCAAGAACGTCGCCCTAGCTTCGGCCGGTGCCACTGTCACGGCCTCCGGACAGGAAGTTCCCACCCAGTGGGGCCCGGCTTTGGTCATCGATGGCGACTCCGATGAGAGCCGACCCAACGCCCAGCAGTCACGGTGGTCCTCCAATACCGCCGACAACGCCCAAATCACCGTCAAGCTGGCAGCCCCCACGGTGATTGACCACGTCAGCATCCTGTGGGAACAGGCGTGCGCAGCCAAGTACAAGCTGCAGGTCTCCACCGACGGCGTGGCCTTCACCGACGCCACTGACATCATCGCCCCGACGTGCAACACCCGCGACACCCAGAAGCTGAAAGCCGCCGTGGCGGCAACCCCGTACCAGTACGTACGCATGCAGGGTATTGAGCGCACACCCATTGGCGGCACCAAGTACGGCATGTCCATGTGGGAGTTCCAGGTTTGGGACGGTGAGGAAGCCGTCACGGCAGCTCCGGCCGAAGGCATCAATTTGATCCCGCTGCCCGTCAACATGGAGGCACCCACCGAGGCACCCTTCAAACTTGGCACCGGGTCACGCATCGTGGCCAACAACGCTGAGACCAAGAAGACCGCCAACTACCTGGCGGCGATCTTCCGCGCGTCCACCGGCCTGGCCCTTCCCGTGGCCGATGGCAGCACGGGCGACGCCGACGACATTGTGTTGGTCCAGACCCCCGGCGTCATCCCGAACTTGGACACCCAAATGCAGGCCGAGGCCTACACCCTCAGTGTTGACGCGCTCACGGGCGCAAAGGTCACCTCCCCCACCAGCGACGGTGTCTTCAACGGCGTCCAAACCCTGCGTCAGCTGTTCCCGGCATTCATCGAGTCCAAGCAAAAGGTGTTCGCCGATTGGAACGCTCCGGCAGTGGAAATCTCCGACGCTCCCCGCTTCGACAGGCGTGGCATGATGCTCGACGTCGCCCGCGACTTCAAGAGCCCCGATGAGGTCAAAAACATCATCGACTCCCTGGCTGCCTACAAGATCTCCACGCTGCATATGCACCTGGCGGACGATCAAGGCTGGCGCATCCAGATCACCAACGACGGCAAGAAGGCCGGCGACACGATTGACTATGGCCTGCTGACAGATGTCTCCGGCAAGACGGGCATGACCAAAAACCTGGGCTTCCAGGACGAGCTGGGCCATACAGGTTTCTACACCCAGGATGAGTACAAGGACATCGTGGCCTACGCCGCGTCGCGCCACATAGAGATCATCCCGGAAATTGACGTCCCGGGACACACCTCGGCCATCTTGCACGCCATTCCGCAGTTGAATACGGCCGGCACCAAGCCCGGCGTTGACGAGTGGGGCGTTGTCCCCGCCGACGGCACCGGCAACGTGGGCGGCTCCACCTTGGACGTCGCGTCACCGGTGACCTGGACGTTCCTGGAGCACGTGTTCGGCCAGATCGCCGGCATGACCACCACCAGCGACTACGTCCACATCGGTGGCGACGAGTCCCACGTGACCGGCCACGACAACTACGTTGAGTTCATCACCAAGACTGTGAAGATTGTCCACGACCTGGGCAAGAAGCCGATCGGTTGGAACGAGGCCGCCATTGGCGGGCTCACCGCCGGTGACGGCATCCAGTACTGGACCGGCGGCACCGCCGACACACTGAACGCCATCAAGAACAAGGGCGCCAAATTGATGGTGTCCAACGGCTCCACCTCATACATCGACATGAAGTACAACTCCAAGACACCCATCGGTTTGACGTGGGCCGGAACGGGCGATTTCACCAAGTACTACAACTGGGATCCAGCAGCTACCGTCAAAGACGCCGGCGTGAACCTTCCCGATGCCAGCATCCTGGGCGTGGAAGCGGCCCAGTGGTCCGAGACCATCCGCGGTGGCAGGCAGGCAGAATTCCTCGCCTTCCCGCGCGTCGTATCCTTCGCCGAGATTGGCTGGACGCCGCAGTCCAAGCGGAACGCGGCCGACTTCAAGGTGCGCATGTCCTCAATGGGCCAGCGCATGTTGAACACAGGCACCAACTTCTACGACGGAAACGAAGCCAAATGGCGCTCCTCCATGGCCGGCTCCCCCCTTGCTGTTGCACCGGGCAAGAGCCTGAACCTCAACGTTGGGCAGTTTGCAGCCCCCGGCACCAAGGCCTCAGCCGATGGTTCCACCATTTCCGTGGACACTGTTGACGACGCCGACGGCGTCAGCGCCTCCAGCATCATCGGAAACCTTGGCGTCACCGTCAATTGGGGCGACGGCAGCGCCGCCACCCCCGCCACGTTTGTGACCAAGGAAGCACGCCACTCACTCGCCGCGGGAAGCCTCTACACCCTCAAGGGCACGCACAGCTACGCAACGGCTGGCACCTACACGGGAACGTTGACGGCTTCCAACGGCACTACGGCCAAGTTCACCGTGGCAGTTGCCGCTGGCACGGCTGATCCAGCAGGACCGGCAGTGTGGGATTCTTCGCAGACCCCCACCCTGAGCACCGTGGATACACCCGTCAAGGCTGGCTACCGAGCCCTGACCACCCTGACCGGCTTTGAGCCCGGCAAGTACGTGGTCCTGACGCTCGACTGCGGCCGTGTGGGTTCCGTTCTGCCTGACACAACCGGCAAGCTGACCTTCCAACTGCCCGTGTACCCCAGCGTCTTTAGCGGGACGTTCACGCTCACGGCAACTCAGGGTGCCCGGACGGCAACTGACAACATCACAGTCAATTCCAAGCTGGTGCCCCTGGAAAACAAGATCCCGCAGGCCGAGATCAGCATCCAGTCTGTGACATCGCAGGAAACTGTCAGCGAGACTGCTCCCAGCGGACCCGCCACTGCGCTTCTGGACGGCAAGCTGGATTCGTTCTGGCACACCAAATACTCCGGCGGGACGGACAATTTCCCACATTCTGTGGTGTTCAACCTGGGCAAGAGCTACAACGTCTCTTCGTTTGAATACACGCAGCGCCAGTCCAACTCCAATGCCAAGATCAAGGACTATGAGCTGTATGTCTCCGACAGCCCCACCGACTTCGGCACCAAGGTTGCCTCGGGTTCGTTCCTGGACCTGAGCCGTCCGCAGGTTGTTGCCATTGCCGGCGGCAAGGCCGGCCGGTACGTCAAGCTGGTGGGATTGAACTCCATCGCCGGCAATGCGTTCGCCGGTGGCGCCGAGGTTAACATTGGCGGCACGGTTCCGGACACAGTTGAGCCGACGGCAACCCCGACAGCAACACCTTCGGCGACACCCAGTGCCACACCTTCGGCAACCCCGACGGCGACACCCACTATTGCACCGACTGCCACGCCCACAGTGAAGCCCACGGCCACAGCCTCGGCGACACCGACGGCCACACCCACGGCGAGCCCGACGGCCGAACCGACGGTACAGCCAACAGTCCCGCCCACCACGGTGCCGACTACACCGGCCGGCAAGGCCCCCACAGCATCGCTGGGCGATACCTCGGTGTCAGCTGGCGAAGAGCTGACCATGAAGGGCAGCAACTTCAAGCCCGGCACCACGGCCACGTTTACACTGCATTCGGACCCGGTAGTTCTGGGTAAGGCAGTGGTGGCAGCCGACGGGACAGTGTCACTGACGGCCAAACTGCCGGCAAACGTTCCCGCAGGTGTCCACAACGTGGTCATCACCGGCACCGGCACCAACGGCGAAGCCGCTGAAGCCCGCATCGAGCTGACCGTGGCTGCAGCCGCCAGCACAACACCGACCACAAAGGCTGCTGGCAGCACCACCGCCGCTACCAACCCCGGTACTGATGGTCTGGCCAACACCGGCGCAGGAACCACACCGTTCCTGCTCGGTGGCCTGATGCTGCTGCTCGCAGGAGCCGTAGCCGTTGTCAGCCGCCGCAAGCGAAATTCATCCCACGCCTAAAGCTGGGATGAGCGGCACCAACTGAAAAATAGTGGGGTCCGCCAGTTCAACTGGCAGACCCCACTATTTTCATTTCTGCCACCGCGATAGCGTCGTCGAAAAGTCAGCCGTTGCTGCGATATGGCCCCGGAAAATCCAGCCATTGTTGCGAGAGCGTCGTAGGTGCGGCAGGAGACTGTGGGAGTCGGTTGCAGTTCCCAGTGGCCGTATCCCGGCGATCCGATCCTGGGTCCACACGCGCAACTGTGCCCGCGGCCAAAATTCCTCAGCTGTCGGTGGGGGCCAAGCGCTTTTCCGCAGCAGCTTTTTCGAGCTGGCGTTGTTTGTGGCGCGCACGGGATGCACCGATCATGAATACGACGATGACCAGGACGGCCGCGGCCCACACAAGTGCAATCACGGCGAAAATTAGCCACTGTGGCATGCTTGCAAACTCCTTGGCTGATGGGCGGTCACATCCTTGTTCAGCATAGGCGAGCGACGCAGCTTTAGGATGATTTTCCTGCCACCGTGCCAGTGTGTGGTTAGACTTTCCCCATGAACGCACATGATTCCGCACCCGTCACAATTACTGTCACCGGTGCCGCAGGTCAGATCGGCTACGCGCTGCTGTTCCGGATAGCCTCCGGCGCCATGCTGGGCCCCGACGTTCGCATCAAGCTGAACCTCCTGGAGATCCCGCAGGCAGCCCAGGCGGCCGAGGGCACTGTCCTGGAACTCATGGACTGTGCGTTCCCGCTGGTGGCCGGGTTGGAAGTCTTTGATGATCCTTTCAAGGCGTTCGACGGCGTCAACATCGCCATGCTGGTGGGCTCGCGGCCGCGCGGCCCGGGAATGGAGCGGGCAGATCTGCTCAGTGCCAACGGCGGCATCTTCTCGGTGCAGGGCCAGGCACTTAACGCCGGTGCCGCCGATGATCTCAAAGTGGTTGTGGTGGGCAATCCCGCCAACACCAACGCCTTGATTGCAGCATCCCATGCGAAGGACATCCCCGCCTCACGCTTCACAGCCCTGACCCGTTTGGATCATGACAGGGCACTGGCCCAGCTGTCCGCCAAAACCGGCATCCCCGTAAGCCAGATCAAGAGGCTGGCCATCTGGGGCAATCACTCCGCCACCCAATACCCGGACATCAGCCATGCCACTGTGGCTGGCCGGCCCGCCCATGAACTGGTGGATCAGCAATGGTTGGCGGATGAGTACATTCCGCGGGTGGCAAAACGGGGGGCCGAGATCATTTCGGTGCGTGGCGGCTCCTCCGCCGCGTCGGCAGCCAACGCGGCCCTGGAGCACATGCGCTCATGGGTGCAGGGCACGCCCGACGGCGACTGGACCTCCATGGCTGTGCCGTCGGACGGTTCCTACGGTGTTCCCGAGGGCCTGGTAAGTTCCTTCCCCGTCACCACAGCCAACGGCGAATACAGCATTGTGCCCAATCTTGAGATCAGCGCGTTCTCCCGTGCACGCATCGACGCCTCGGTGGCGGAGCTCGAGTCAGAGCGCAGCGCCGTTGCTGAGTTGGGCCTGCTCTAACAATGCCTGCACCAATCCTGCCTGTGCACCACCTTGACCTCAACGCAGATGTGGGCGAATCCTTTGGGCAGTGGAGCCTGGGCGACGATCAAGCCATCATGGCCCACGTTTCCAGCGCGAACATCGCCTGCGGATTCCACGCCGGTGATCCTGCCACCATGCGCCGCAGCGCCTCCCTCGCAGCGGCCGCTGGCGTGGTCATAGGCGCGCACCCCAGCTACCGGGATCTGGCGGGCTTTGGCAGGCGTTTCATGGATGTTGACCCACAGGAGCTGACCCAGGAACTTATCTACCAGATCGGCGCCCTGCAGGCCATGGCCGGAGCCGAAGGCACCAGCGTGCGCTACGTCAAGCCACACGGGGCCCTGTACAACGCGATCGTCCACCACACCGGGCAGGCGCAGGCGGTCGTGGATGCGGTACTTGCCGTGGACGCTTCCTTGCAGCTCCTGGTTGCACCCAATTCACAGGTGCAACGCCTGGCAACAGGGGCGGGCCTCAGCGTGGTGACCGAGGCTTTCGCGGACCGCGCCTACAACACCGACGGCACTCTCGTGTCCCGCACCAGGCCCGGAGCGGTGCTGCATGATCTGGATGCCGTGGTTGCCCAAAGCCTGGACATTGCCTTGCACCAGGAAGTGACAGCCATGGACGGTACCCGCATACCCATCGCGGCCCGCAGCCTGTGCCTGCACGGGGACACCCCCGGTGCTGTGCAGCTGGCCGCCGCCGTGCGCACAGCCTTGACGGGTGCCGGCGTCACCATCCGCAGCTTCGCCTAGATGGCCCAAAAACTGCACATCCGGCCCGTGGGGCAAACCGCCATCCTCGTGGAGCTTGACACCTTGGCTGAGGTCATGGACCTGCAGGCTGCGCTGCGTGAGCAGGACCTTGCAGGCTTGGTGGACATTGTGGCGGCAGCCCAGACGGTGCTCATCAGCTGCGAATCCCCCGCAACAGTTCAACGCCTCACCCGTTGGTTGGCCACCGCCACAGTGGAGCACCGGGCCGTTGGTGCGGGAACGCTGCACACCCTTGATACCGTGTACGACGGCGCCGACCTCGCCAACGTTGCCCAGCTGGTGGGCCTGAGCGCGGACGCCGTGGCGGGCTGGCACAGCGGGCAGGATTGGCTTGCTGCGTTTGGCGGCTTCGCGCCCGGGTTCATGTACCTCACACCATCTTGCCGCGCACTGGCAATCCCCCGTCACGCAACCCCGCGCACGGCCGTCCCGGCAGGTTCGGTGGCTGTGGGTGGTAAGTTCTCGGCCGTCTATCCATCAACTTCACCGGGCGGCTGGCAACTCCTGGGCCGCAACAACAGCACCTTGTGGGATTCAACGGCAGAGGTCCCTGCGCTCCTGCAACCCGGCGACAGGGTCCGCTTCAGGCCCGTGCGGGAGTTGGCGCGGCTGCGCGCGGCAACACTCCGAACGCCCCCAACTCCAGCCTCGCAGGCCCGGCAGGGATTTCAGGTTCTTGGCGCGGGGACCCTCACCACCGTGCAGGATTTGGGTAGGGCCGGTTTTGCCCATCTGGGCGTGCCTGCATCCGGCGCCCTAGACAGGGCGGCCCTGCGCCGGGCCAACAGGATGGTGGGCAACGGCAACACAAGCGCGGCCGCATTGGAAACAGTCCTCACGGGGCTCAGGGTGAAATCTGTGGGCAGCCACGTTGTGGCAGTCACCGGCGCGGCAGTTGCCCTGGATATTAAGGACACGGCAGGTCAGCACAGACTGGCCCCCCTGGACACACCGTTTATGTTGTTCAACGGCGACATCCTCACACTCGGCGGCGCTCCCGGCAGCCACGGCTTCCGAAGCTACTTGGCGGTGCGCGGTGGCCTGGACGTTCCGGCGGTGCTGGGCAGCCGCTCCACCGACCTCCTCTCCGGATTGGGGCCGGCGGCCATCACTGCGGCGACGTTCCTGCCCGTGGCTCCGGCTAACAAGGGCAGCATTGTCGCTCTGCCAGAGCTGCCGCCCACTCCCCAGCGGGGGATCACTGAACTGCGTTTCCGCCCCGGGCCGCGGGCCGATTGGTTCACTCCGGCGTCACTGCTGGCATTTGGACAACAGACCTGGACCGTGACGGCGCAGTCCAACAGGATCGGGCTGCGGCTGCACGGACCTCCGCTGGAGCGCACGGCTGCGGCGCAGCCTGCGGAGCTACCCAGCGAAGGCATGGTCGACGGCGCAATCCAAGTGCCGCCGTCGGGCCTGCCAGTGCTTTTCCTGGCCGACCACCCGGTAACGGGCGGCTATCCCGTTCTGGGCGTGGTGCTCCGCGAGGACTTGGACATGGCGGCCCAGCTGCCGCCTGGGGCGGCTGTCCGGTTCGTGCCCCCAGCGGCTGGTACCTAGTTTTTCCGGCCCTTGAGGAAGTACGCAATGGGTCCCACAAAGTTCAGGAACGACGCCGCCACCCACTTGCCTTTGGCGCCGTTGACCTGCGCCGGGGTCCTCCTGGAGAGGTCACGCAGGGCAGCCACCTGCAGGAAAATTTGAACCGCAGTGCCAAACATGATGGCAACCTTGGCGGACTTGCTGAGGTCTTTCCAATGCTTCCTGGTGGACATGACGGCTCCTGTTTTCTGACGGCGGATGGTGCTCACACTGTACGTTCAAAAACCCAGGGCAGCCCGGCCATGGTGAGCCTGTGCCGGGCACCGGCTGGGGCCGTGGAAGCGGGGTACGCCTCATCTCCAGCCCACAAAAGACCTGCCGGACCGCTGTCTTTTGGCTTGATCAAGGGCTCGGGCATCAACAGCTGGGTCTCGTAGATGACTGGATCCGTGTTCCTGCTTTGTTCCAGCGCCTGGGCCATGGAATCCAGCTGGGCCAAATGGTGCAAGGTGACCCAGGTGGGTGGCACCAGCGTCATCTCCTGGGCGGCGTGCGCACGCAGTGCCTCGGCCGGTGACATCCACGCGTACCACTCGTGCTCCTCAGGGTTCAAAACCACATTGTCGGAGGAGGCTGCGGCCAGGAAGAACCAGGTCCTGAAGCGTCGTGGGATGTTTTGCATGGGTGTCCACTGGGCCAGCCACACCAGGTCATCCGCCGCGAGCTGCTGCCCTGTTTCCTCGGCCAATTCGCGAAGTCCCGCCACTTGGGCGGCGGCAAAGTCATTCCGCACACCACCGCTGGCATCGACCCGGTCCGCCGGGTCCACCTTCCCGCCGGGAAAGACCCAAGCACCGGCAAAGGACCTGCTGTTATCCGGGCGCTCCAGCAGCAACACCTCAAGCTCCGCAGCACCGTCACGTATCAGCACTATGGTGCAGGCGTCCTCAAGCGGCGCAAGTGGTGCGTCTGTGTTCATGCAGCCATCCTAGTCCCCACGCCGGCACCGCAGCCTGCGCATGGCCAAAGTTGACTTGGGCTATGCGCGAGGGAGCGTCCTGGCACTGCGCCACTGTCATTCCTGCGCAAACCAAGTGGCCAGCAGCGCGCATGGCCAAAGTTGACTTGGGCTATGCGCGAGGGAGCGTGCTGGCACTGCGCCACTGTCATTCCTGCGCAAACCAAGTGGCCAGCAGCGCGCATGGCCAAAGCCAACACTGGCCATTGCCGGCCCCTATACATGCGAGTAGCATCCTATTCATGAGCGCAGCTCATGAGGACCTGACCGGACGGGCAAGGCTGCGGGATGCGGCCATCGAATGCTTTGCGGCGCAGGGTTTTGATGAATCCCTGCGGGCCATTGCCGCACGCGCGGGGGTCAGCGCTGGCCTGGTCAGGCACCATTTTGGCTCCAAAAAGCGGCTGCGTGCCGAGTGCGACGCCACTGTCCTCAAGCGCTACAGCGCACTGAAGACGGAGAGCATCGAGACCGCTCCCCAGCAGCTGTTTGCCCAGTTCCCTGTCTCCAGGGAGGGCGGCATCCTGCTGGTTTACATTTTGCGCAGCGTCCGCGAGGGCGGCGCGGCCGGCCGCGAGTTCATTGAACACATGGTTGCCGACGCGTTGCTGTTCACCCGCAACGCCGAGGAACGCGGCCTGGTGGTGCCCAGTCGCGATGAGGAAGCGCGGGTTCGCTTCCTCACGTACCAATCCGTTGGGGCCATGGTGGTCCGGCTGGCCATGCACCCCGACACCGCGTTGGATGATTTCCAGGGCGTCATGGAGGCCTCCTACGCCGACGCCCTGCTGCCAACCCTCGAGCTGTTCACGGAGGGCCTGTTCACCGGGCGCGGCTATCTCGAGGAATACCTCAGCTACCTAACCGCCACCAACCACCCACCCGTGGGGCTCGCGGGAGAAACAGCACCTCGCTAAGGAATCATCATGTCCTCAAGTAATTTGGTCATCGAGGTCACGGCGCTGCACAAGCATTTTGGCAAGTCTGCAGCACTGGCGGGCCTGAACCTGCAGCTTGCCCAGGGCAGCGTTGGCGGCTTCCTGGGCCCCAACGGATCCGGCAAGTCCACCACCATCCGCATCCTGCTGGGGCTTTTGAAGTCCGACGGCGGGACGGCCAGGCTGTTGGGCGGCGATCCGTGGGGTGACGCCGTGGACCTGCACCGGCGCATCGCTTACGTCCCCGGCGACGTGAGCCTGTGGCCCAATCTGACAGGTGGACAGGCCATTGACATCTTGGCCCGGCTGCGCGGCGGGGTTGACTACGCTAAGCGCGACGAACTCCTTGTTCGGTTTGAGCTTGACCCGTCCAAGAAGGCGCGCAGCTACTCGAAGGGCAACCGCCAAAAGGTGGCGCTGGTGGCTGGCTTGGCCTCGGATGCCGAGCTGTTGATCCTGGACGAGCCCACCTCCGGCCTGGATCCCCTCATGGAGCAGGTCTTCACGGAGTGCATCCGCGACGTGAAGGCGGCGGGCCGCAGCGTACTGCTCTCAAGCCACATCTTCGCCGAGGTGGAGAAACTGTGCGACACCGTCACCATCATCCGTGACGGCCAAACAGTTGAGGCCGGCCGGCTCGATGAACTCCGCCACCTGCACAGCACTGTGGTTTCGGTGGTCCTGGACCGTGATGCTTCGGTACTGGCGTCCGTGGCAGGGGTGAATGAGCTAGTAGTTGACGGCCCCAAGGCCACGTTCACTGTGGGTGAGGAGGAGTTGGGTGGTGTCCTGGCTGCCCTGTCTGCGTATTCACCGCGCACGCTTGTCTCCAGCCCGCCATCCTTGGAAGACCTGTTCCTGCGCCACTACGGCGGCACCGTCCTGGACACTTCTGCGGCGAGCGCAGCAGCCTTGTCCAAGAAGGCAGCCCAGGGAGCAGGTGCACGATGAGCACGGCAACGCTTGGGGCCCACAGCGCGGCCAGGGCGGTGCCACCCTGGGGCACCATGACCGGATTCCTGCTGTGTGTGCGCTTTATCCTGCGCCGGAACTGGTTGCGGCTGCTCGTGTGGGCGGTAGTCCTGGCCGTCATGATCCCCGTGGTGTACGACTCCCAGCAGCAGGCGTTCCCCACCCAGGCAGCCCGGGATGCTTACGCCCAGGTGGCAAACACCCCCGCCGTGGCAGCCATGACCGGCCTGCCGTATGCGGCAGGTTCCCTGGGCGGCATACTGGTCATCAAGATCTGGATGACGCTTGCCGTCGCTCTTGGCTTTGCCTCGATTTTCCTGGTGACCCGCAACGGGCGGGCCGATGAGGAGGCGGGGCGCACCGAACTGCTGCGCTCCTCCGCCGTGGGACGCCATGCCTACAGTGTGGCCAACTATGGTGTGGCTGGCGGCTTGAGCGTGCTGGTGGGTTTGCTGGTGTCGCTGCTCTGCCTGTCCGCCAGCCTGCCCATGGCCGGCTCGTGGGTCATGGGCGCCTCCATTGCAGGAACGGGGCTGGCCTTCGTGGCCGTTGCCGCGCTCTGCGGACAGTTGGGTTCAACCAGTCGCGGCGCCAACTCATTGGGCGTTGGCGTGCTTGCCCTGTTTTACTTCATCCGTGCAGGGGCCGACCTCCAAGCCAATGGCACTGACGTCAGCCCGCTGAGCTGGCTCTCCCCCCTTGGCTGGGCACAAAACATGCGCCCCTTTGGCCAGGACAACTGGTGGCCGCTGGTTGCGCTGCTGACACTTAGCGTTGTGGGTTCTGCCGCAGCCCTTAGGATCGAAAGTAACCGGGATCTGGGGATGGGTTTGCTGCCTGAACGGCGCGGCCCGGGGCGTGCATCCGCCTTCCTGACCCACCCCATTGGCTTGGCCCTGCGCCTGCAGGGTGGCAGTCTGGTGGGCTGGTTCATGGGCGACGTGGTTGCCGGACTGTTCTATGGCAGTGTGGCCCGGGCCATGACCGAGGTGATGGACCCCTCAAGCTTCTACGGCAAGTCCCTGCTGGGCAGCTCAAATAGCGTGCTCGACGGCGTCTTCAGCCTCATTGCGTTGTTCAATGGAGTGCTCGCCGCCGCCTTCGCCGTGCAATGTCTGGCCATGACGCGCAGCGAGGAAGCGGGCGGTCGGCTGGAATCCCAACTGGCCGGGGCACTGTCACGGTACAAGTGGCAGGCGGCTCAGATCCTTGTTGCCGGTGCGGGTTCCATGCTCATGCTGCTGTTGGGCGGCTATCTGGCGGGAGCATCATCCGGCGGCGCAATCACCGGCAGCGCCATGGCCTCGGCGTCTCTTGCCTACTGGCCTGCGGTGCTGCTGCTGATGGGCCTGCTGCTGTTCCTCCACGGTTTCCTGCCGCGGTGGAGTGTCAGCCTGACCTGGGCCGTGTATGGCGTTTCCCTGTTGGTGGCCATGTTCGGCCGCTTGTTCTCACTGTCGGAGGAAACCATCAAGGCCACCCCCTTTGGCGCCGTGCCGCGCATGCCGGCGGACAATTTCACCTTGCTTCCCTTGCTGGTGCTAACGGTCCTCGCGGTGGTGCTCGCCGCGCCGGGCATCTGGCGTTTCCGCACGCGCGACATCCTCGGGGAGTAAGGTCCTCCCGGGTGACATGTCGGGTGAAAAACCCTGCGCTGGGCCGTGACCCTTCCAAGGCCGTGGCACCGGCTGGCACCCACGGCCATTGGGTGAGCCAGTTCAGGGCCCGCTGACAAGGGTAACGAGGAGGACAAGACCCTGGATCAAGGCGAATCCCCACAACCCGGAGATCATGGCCCACCAGATATGCCGGCTCCTCAGGGCAAAGGCCGCCCCGGCAATCCCCAGCGCGATCGGCACCAAGAATAGCCAAAGCGGCCTAGTGCTGCCGGAACCGCTCCAGTCGGGCATGAGCAAGACAACCACCGTTGCCAGGGCCATGAACGCCCAGGTGACGATTGGCTTTCCTGTTGGGCTCGTTGAATCCGTTGGCTGATTGATACTCGTCATGGTGCGCAGGCCTTGTCCTTACTTGAATGGATTGCACATGCAATAGGTGAAGTAGACGCTTACTGCGGCAGCGGTTACGCGTTCCTGTGTCTTCATCTTGTTAATATTCTTGTTGATGTCGCTAATGATGGCCCGGTCGCAGGAACAGGCAAAGTAACCACGGGAGCCGTAGCACTTGTCGTGTGTCCGGCAAATCGAATCCAGCACATCCACCGCAGCTCCACCGCCGTGGCCAGGGCCGCACCAGTTGCCCCAAATGGGAAGGCCCAACTTTGCCGCCGCTTGGTCACCTCCACCATTGTTTTGCCCTGCTGCCAGAGAGTTGACTATGGCACCGACTTCAAGCGTTACAGAGTCAGCGCCGCCCGCTTCGGCAGCCGCAGTATCGAAGTAGCTGGCCTGTCCCCCAGTGGCCCGCATGAATTTCAGGGCCTTTGACACCTGTGCATCAAATTCTTTGTTGTTCGATTTCGTTGGCGTGGAGTTGAATTTGGCGGGCGAAGAAGAAGCGGACTCAGCATTTTGCGCAGCTGGCACAGCGAGAGCCGGCGATCCTCCGAGCAACATCAGAACAGCAACACCCAGAGCAGACCAAGCCCGAGTCTTTGGCTTTTTGTGTTTCTTGAGCAAGTTTTCCATGTCCAGTCCCCCAATAGGTCATGTCGGTGACTCATGTACAAGCCGACAATCAAGACGTTAGACGCAAGAACGCAAGGCGGCTAAACACGGACTTGGGCCAGCTGGCCCAACTGACCCACTTGCGGTTGCCCTGTCCTTTCGGTGAGGTTGGAAACTTCTCCCCTGGGCAAGGGCACCCCAATCATCAATGACGCAATAGATACTGTGTCAAAGCCGTTGCCAGTGGCACTGTCCGCAATCACGCGATTGAACGCCGAAAGATCAGTGGCCTGACCGAACGATGGATCCAAGGGGATGTTCCTGCACCTTGCAGCTAGGAATCTAACAGTAGATTCTGTCCGTCTAGGCACTCACAATGATGTGGCAAAGTTTGAAATTTGGCGTTTCCACAGCCGAGATATCGTCCCGGAACACCCCTCCCCGTTGAGATGTCAGATAAACACCCCGGCGCTGAGCCGTGAGCCGTCCGGGACTGTGACGCTCAGGGCCACCACACCCTCTTGTTCGCTCAGTTCGGGGTTCAGCCCAGCCCCGGCCATCAAGGCCACCACGCCCGGGTCACCCGTGAGCACTGCCAAAGAGGCGTGCACACTGCGGGTGCCACCCAAGTGCTCCCCGGACAGCCACGGAATGGTGGTGGCCGGCGCCATGGGGTTGCTTCCCTGGGCATTCTCAAGCCCCGAACCGGTGTAGCCCAGTACGGGGATCAGGAACGTGGACACGGCACCGCCACAGGGAGCTGCGTAGCCGCCTTCACGAACAGTGGCACCCTGCCCGGTACTGGATTCCACCACGTGCAGGCGCAGTTCCCAAGGTCCCCGGACTGCAGTGGCGGTGGTGATCAGCCATGGCGAGTCCATCTCCCCTTCGTTGCTGCCCCAAACCGGGCGGTGGGCACTGGCCAGGGTGTCCGGCGTCGAACTCTCACGGCGGTGGATTGCTGTGCGGCGGGACGGGGCGTCCAAGGCATCCAACACGGCAAGGTGATTGTCCAGCGGGGCGCAATACTCCGGCGCTGTGTGGGTGGAGTAGGCAAGGCGGGAGTAGTGCAGGTCATCCGCTTGTCCGGCGCCGAAGTAGTTGTCGCTGCCGTGGTTGGTCAGGCGCACCACTCCGTCCGCGGCAGTGCTGGAGAGCAGGAATCCTGGGGCGGGCAGGACCCGCACGGAATCCGCGGCGGCCACGGGCCCGCCCTGTTCGGTGTCCGTCCACACCGGGTGGCCGGCCGGAAGCAGCAAGCCCAGAAAACCCTTGGACGCCCAGTACGGGGAGGCCGGCCCCGAGTAGCTCTGGGTCATCGGGCGGAAGGTGTCGAACCAGCCGCAGCCAAGAGTGTCCGCCGAACCGAAGGCTCCGCCGTCGTTGAAGTATTTCAGCGCCGCGCTGCCCAGGCTGCGGGTGGCGCCCGGACCCAGGGAACTGACGCCCATGAGTTCGCCCAGCCACAGCGGGGCCGTGGCACCGAAACGGTAGATCAGCGAGCGGCCCTGGAACAGCGGGGCACCGTTGGAGCCGAAGAAGTAGGGGAAGTCCTGCAGGTATTGGCGCAGCCGTTCGGTGTAAATGGCTGCCTTCTGCGAGGCCAGTTCGGGTACGCGCTGCGCCGCCATGAGCGTCCACAGGCAGGGGTAGAGGTGCATGGCCCAGCCGGCGTAGTAGTCAAAGCGCTGCCCGTCGCCGTCGGTGTACCAGCCCTCCCCCACGTACCAGTCCTCGATGCGTGCCAGTCCGTTGGTGATGTCCTCCTCATGGCAGGGCCGCCCCGTGGAGGCGATGAATTCCTGGACCATCACCTTGAACATGACCCAGTTGTTGTCCGGGATGGCCACACCAACAGATCCGCCCAACCAGGCAACCACCTGGTCCTGTTCCGCAGTTTCCAGAGTGTCCCAGAGCCAGCGCCGGGTCAGATGCAGACCTAGAACCAACGACGCCGCCTCCACCAAAGCCTGCCGGGTCACGTTGATGCGGGGCCACGCCTCGGTGGATTCCGGGTGGGTGCCGGCCAGCAGGCCCTTGCGGTAGAACTCGAGGTGGCCGTGCGGATCATTCCCAGCTTCGCCGGCGACCCTGAATGCTGCCAGCATGAAGGTGCGGGCAAAGCCCTCCAGTCCGTCGGACAGTTCCCCGGAAACGCTGGCGATGCCGGGCAGATTGATGAGAGCTCGTCCCCTGGAAGCGAAGGGACGCACTGCCTGCAACTGGGCATCCGCCGCAGCCAGCCAGTGCTCGCGTGTGTAGCCGGTGATGGGGCTCAACACCCGGTTGTCTTCAGGCATGCCAATCATTGCTGCTCCTTTGCCGCGTCAGGAAACTTGTCTTTTACAGTACCTGGAAAGGGCTTTCCGAGTGAATTGTGAATGTCAGCCTTTGCCCGGCCGGGCCCGATTCAGACGAAGCAGTCGCAGGCAGATGCCCACACCAAACATGGCCAGGCCAAGTCCTACCGACAGGGGCGGCAGTGTGGCCACGAGAACCACGCACGCCACTGCCCCAAAGACTTGCAGCGACTTGGGGTACCGGCGGTCACTGGCAGGCTGGGTGAACGCGGCCATGTTGGCCACCAAGTAGTAGATGAGCACGCCAAAGGAGGAGAAGCCGATGGCGCCGCGCAGGTCAGCGACCAGGATGACTGCGCAAATCACCGCGGCAAGGACAGTCTCGGCCCGGTGTGGGACCTGGTAGCGGGGGTGGATGGCGGCGAGCCAGTGTGGCAGGTCGCGCTCGCGGGCCATGGCCAGGCTGGTCCTGCCCAACCCGGCGATGAGCGCCAACAGGGCGCCAAGAGCCGCCACCGCTGCACCGATTCTGACAATGGGGGCCGCCCACGAGCCCGTCCCCACGGCGTCGGCCAGGGGCGTGGGGGTGGCTGCCACGCCGTCGGGCCCTAGTGCGGCCAGCAACGTCACGGCAATCACTGCGTAGATAACGGCGGTGATGGCCAGAGCAAGCACAATGGCCCGGGGGATGGTGCGCCGGGGATTGCGCACCTCCTCCCCCATGGTGGCTATTCTGGCGTAGCCGGCAAACGCGAAGAACAGCAGTCCGGCAGACTGCAGGATCCCGTACCAGCCGTGCGCCAGCAGTCCGCTGCCAAGAAAATGCCCCTGTTCCGGGGCCAGCCCGCCCCAGCACACTGCCACTGCAATGCCCAATGCCAGGACCACCCCAACCACCAGGATGCGGGTCAGCCCTGCAGTCCGGCTCACCCCGTGGTAGTTGACTGCGGCCAGCAGCACCACGGCGGCGATCGCCACCGGCCGCTCCCACCCTGCAGGGGCCGCATAGGCGGCAAACGTCATGGCCATGGCCGCGGCGCTGGCGGTCTTGCCAATGATGAACCCCCACCCGGCCAGGTACCCGGACCAGGGCCCCAGCCGTTCACGGCCGTACACGTATGTGCCACCCGAACTGGGGTAGGCCGCGGCCAGCTGGGCGGAGGAAGTAGCGTTGCAAAAGGCAACCAGCAGGGCCACCGCGAGTCCTACCAGCAGACCCGATCCGGCTGCTGCGGCGGCCGGGGTGAACGCGGCAAACACACCGGCACCGATCATCGACCCCATTCCAATGACCACGGCATCAAAGGCGCCCAGGCGGCGGGCAAGGGCGGGAGGATTGCTCATGCGGGTGAAGTCCCTCTACAAAGGCTGGTGGCACACAGGGTGCGGGCGTTGAACGTCCATGGCGGCGCCCGCCTCGCATCCGCCATCAGCGAGGCGACGTCACAAGGGGAACTTCGACGATGATACCGCCCGGAAGTGAACGCCAGGGTAGGTGGAGAGCCGTCCTGCCGGTTCGCCGCTGATCGTCAAAAAGTTGGCCGGCACCAAACCCGGAGGTCAGGGACGCTGCTCCGATTCATAGCTGCCCAGGGTTTCAGCTATTTGGTCGAGGAAATCGTCCACCTCACCTTGTTTGTATCCGGAACGGAACATGGTGGGGGTGAAGCGGGCCTCAACAACACCGCTGGAGGTCAGCTCGCCGACGCGTCCCGCCTCCCATTGCTGAAGTGACTGGCGGGCGGTCTCCATGAAGGAGTCAACCTCGTCCCGGTTGTAGCCTTCACGGAACACTGTGGTGGGCAAACCAACCGCGGAAATCTCCGAACTATGCATCTTTGCCGCCTTACCGCCGGGCGAAACAACATTGTTCCGCAATTGACGTTCCATGCCCACCCTAAACCGGGTGCCGGAATAATACTTAAGAAATCCTTAAAGCGGCCCGAGGTTTCGGCCCTGGGGCAGTACAAAAGCGGTTCAGCCCCAGGAAATCGACTACCGTCGGTGGTGAGCAGGTACTGCCCCTGCAAGCACTCGTGTAGGGCTGCGGTGAAGAATTACCGCCGTCTTTGTGCCTGCCTCTGCGCACTCGTGGCAATTTTCATTGTGGTGTTGGCAACCCTTGCAGCTCCACCGATTCCGGCGCCACTTTGGGCCGGGCCGCCCCTTAGGGTTTCGGCCGCCAGCACTCTTCATTAACGTTCGACGGCGGGAGGCGGGGGAACCTTCTCCCCCGCCTCCCGCCGTCGAACATTAGCCAGAGCAGCTGCTATTGGCCGGCCGCCGCGGCAAGGATGGCCTTGGCCAGGGGACCACCTGTGACTGCCCCCAAATCGCCGTCCTCAACAAACACAGCCACGGCGATGTCGCCCTTGGCTGCAATGACCCAAGAGTGTGTGCGCGGCGGGACGTCGTTGCCGTATTCGGCAGTTCCTGTCTTGCCAATGGCCGGGGCCCCGGGCAGATCAGCAAGAATGTCCAGATAACCATCGGTAACCACTGCGCGCATCATGGTTCGCAGGTCCCCGGCCTCCTTAGCCGTCAGTGCCGTGCCGTCCGCGGGCTTGGCCTTGCCATCGTGGCCGTCAACCAGGACCGGCGGGACGGCCGAACCCTTGACCACGGCGGACATCAGGGCCGCCATGGCCAGCGGCGAAGTCAGCACCTTGCCCTGGCCAATCATGGACGCCGCATGTTCTGTTCCTGCGGAGTCGCGCGGGACGGCACCCATGTAGGAATCCAGGCCAAGGTCGTTAGCCATGCCGATGCCCAGTGCCCCCGCAGCATCCGCCAACTTTTCCTGCGACAGTTTTTCAAACTGCGACACGAAAGCGGTGTTGCAGGAGTGGGCCACCGCTGTTGTCAGGGACACCTGACCCGTGGCATCGGCCGCGTATCCCGGGGCGTTGAGGAACTTTTTGCCGTCGGCGATGAATTCCGGCGTGCAGCTCACGGTGGAAGCCGGGTTCATGCCCAGGCGGAAGAGGCCCAGTGAGGTGGCAATCTTGAAAGTTGAGCCCGGGGCGTACTGGCCCAGGAACGCAGTGTTGTAGCCCTTGCTGTCGGGGCCGTTGGCGGACGCCAAAATGGCTCCCGTTGACGGGCGCATCACCACAATGGAACTGGGCGTCTTGACGCTGGCCAGCGCCTCCTCGGCCGCGCTTTGCAGGCCCGGAACCAGAGTGGTTTTCACGTCCTTGCCATCAGTCGCTTCCGTGGTGAAGAGAACCTTGGCTGGCGCCTTGTCTGCGTCGGCCGCTTTCGCAGCAGCGTCCGTGGGTGTGGCTGTTGGGGTGGCAGCGGTGGGCGTGACGGCACTGACAGTGACGCCCGGGGCGCCGGAGAGCTGGGCATCAAAGGAGGCCTGCAAGCCACCGGAACCCACCACTTGGCCTGCCACCACTTTGCCGTCGGACTTTTCAATGTCCTCGGCCGTGGCCTCGTGGACCGTGCCGAGAATTGCTGAGGCAAAAGTGCGCGACGGCGCCAGCGGCATGGTGTCAGGTGTGACAAGAAGGCCCTTGACGGCGTTGAGCTGGTCCTGGTTCAGCGCATTAAAGGCGTCTTCGCGCAGAGTTATGGCGTCCACGAATACCACCGGGCCGTAGGTCTTGACCTTGGCAACATAGGCTGCGGCGTCAATGCCCAGCACGGCTGCTAGCGCCTTTGCTGAGGCCTCAGCCTGGGCATCGCTCAGGCCTTCCTTGTTGACGCCCACAATTTTTACGGGGCGGTCTTTCACAATGGCCTGGCCATCCGCGGAGAGAATGCCCGCGCGCTGTCCGTAGGTGGTGGTGAGCTTGAAGCGTTCACCGGCTGCCAACTTGGGTTCCACCATTTCCGGGGTCCAGGTGATGGTCCAGGCCTTGCCGTTGCGCTTCATGTCGGCCCCGGTGGAATACGTCCACGGTTTGGCCAGCTTCGGAATGTTCCAGGTGTAGTTCAAGGAGACCCGGGCATTGTCATCCTTGACCTCGACGCCGGTCACTGTGACAGTGGGCCACACCGGGTCAATGCTCTTGGAAAGTTCGCTCAATTCCTTTTGGACGTCCGCCGCCGGCTTGTCGAAGCTGAGGTCCCCCACTGTGTGGGCGGACAGAGCCTTGGCCAGGGCGTCGGCGGTGGAGGTGCCGTTGTCCGGCGTCGAACAGGACACTGCCCCGAAGGCGAGGCTGAGGGTTAGCAGCAAAACTGTGGCGCGACGAATCATGGGCTCCCTGACGTTGGTATGTGCCCCAGCCTACCCACGGTGAGGAGCAATCCAGCGACGCTCACTGACAGTTGTGCTTTTCTGGCGGCAATTTCATCCTGTGGGCGGATATTTCATCACGCCAGCACGGGTGGTGGCTGCAACGGCCCGGGGTTGCGATGGCTCCTGCGGACTACTGGGCTACCTGGGCGGGAGCCGCCGAGTCAGCATGCGGCTCCGGCCCCTTGAGGTTTTCCATGGCAGTGGAGGTGGCTGTTGTCATGTCACGCAGGAACCGCTCCACCAGCGCCAACTCCTCGGCTGTGTAGTTCTCCACTGCACCGCTGAGTTCCATGGCCAGGGGAAGGAACAAGGTGCGGCCCACATTCCTGGCGTGTTCAGTCATGGAGAGCTGAATTTGCCGACGGTCCGCCTGGTCTCTCTGACGCACAACATGACCTGAACGTTCCAGCCTGTCCACCAATGCTGTGGTGGCGGGTGAGCTGAGGTTGAGTGCGTCGCCCAACTTGCCCGGCGTCATGGTGTTTCCTTCGCGGCTGGGGCGCACAAGAAAGCCCAGAGCGTTCAGATCGGTGCGGTGCAGGCCGTGCAAGGAAGCAACCCGCTCAACATAGCGATCCGATTCAAGGGTGAACTCGCGCATCACTGTGAATAGTTCGGTATGGGGCTGGGGAGACTTCATGAGAACAATCATCCCCCTATTTGTCATTCACTGGTTAAAATAATATCTCCACTATGGAATCTCTCCACTGTGGAAGTACTATTGTTTCTATGAAAACTAGTGACTGGTCACCCAAGCGTTGGCTGCGGCTTACATTGCCCGCAGTTTTGATAGTTGTCTGGTTCTTGATAGCAGGACTGGGCGGGCCCACTTTCGGCAAAATCTCCGATGTCTCCAGCAACGATCAAGCCAGCTTCCTTCCCGCCAATGCGGAATCAACTGTGGCGCGGGAATGGCAATTGCGGTTCGTGGACAGCAATGTGATTCCTGCTGTGGTGCTGCTAACCAGCGACGAGCCGCTGACGGCGGCCCAGCTGGGCGAAATATCCGCACTGTCGGATAAATTGGGCGCGGTTGACGGAGTGCAAAAGCCCACACCACCAGCCACAACCACCATCGCCGGGCCCATTCCCTCCGCAGACAAGCTTGCTGTTGAATTTCTGGTCCCCATCTCCGACACCGGTGAAATAAAGACGGTTGTTGACGAATTGCGGGATGTGCTCGCCGCATCGGCTCCGGCCGGCATGAGTGTCTACGTCACGGGGCCGGCAGGACTGACAGCCGATCTAGTCAATGCCTTTGGCGGCATTGACGGGGTTCTGTTGCTGGTGGCACTCTTGGCGGTTTTTGTTATTCTGCTGGTTGTCTACCGCTCAGTGGTGTTGCCCGTTCTAGTGCTATTCACATCCGTCGTGGCACTCTGCGCGTCCATCCTGGTGATCTACTACATGGCCAGCTGGGATTGGATCAAACTCAGCGGGCAAAGCCAAGGCATTCTTTCCATTCTGGTGATCGGCGCCGCCACCGACTACTCGCTGCTGCTGGTGGCTCGATTCCGTGAGGCCCTGCACCAGGTCGATTCAAAGTGGGCGGCCATGGGACGTGCCCTGCGCGGCGCCTGGGAGCCAATCGTCGCCTCCGGATCCACAGTCATCCTGGCCATGCTCTGCCTCCTGTTCTCGGACTTGAACTCCAACAGGAGCTTGGGGCCCATCGCCGCAATTGGCATTTTCTTCTCGCTGCTCGCGGCCCTGACGTGCCTTCCCGCCCTATTGGTGGCGTTTGGCCGCGGCTCCTTTTGGCCTTTCAAGCCGAAGGTGGAGCATGCTCACAAGCATGAGGCCATTGTGGGCTCCGGGATGGAGGGGGCAACCGCCACCGACGTTGACCGCGGACTGGCCGGGATTGGTGGCCTGTGGCGACGCATTGGCCTTCTCATTGCCCGCAAGCCGCGCATGACCTGGGTTGCCACCCTGGTGCTGCTGCTGGCCGCGAGCTCTGGAATTTTGCAGTTGCAGGCCAACGGGGTGTCACAAACCGAGATTATTTTGGGCCAGAGCAACGCCGTGGACGGACAACGGGCGTTGGCCGAGCATTTCGATGGCGGCAGCGGCAGCCCGGTGCTGATCATTGCTGACCAAGGTAAATCCGATCAGGTGTTGGCTGCCGTCGAAGGCACGGAAGGCATCGGCGAGGCCAGCCTCTTCACGGGCAATGGCCGCCCCGACCCCGCAGCGGCGCCAGTGGTGAAGGATGGGCGCGTGCTGATCAATGCCACGTTGCAGGATCAGGCTGATTCGGAGGCTGCGGAGCAGGTGGTGGTGAAACTGCGCCAGCAATTGCCGGCCGTGGATGCCAGCGCTTTGGTGGGCGGCGTGTCCGCGATTGCCCTGGACACCAATGTCACCGCACAAAGTGACCTGTTCAAGATTGTGCCGCTGGTGTTGATTGTCATTTTCATCGTCTTGATCTTCCTGCTGCGCTCCATCGTTGCGCCACTGTTGTTGATTGGCACTGTGGTGCTCTCCTATGTGGCCACCATGGGCGTTTCGGCGCTGGTGTTCAACCATGTGTTCGGCTTCCCGGGTGCGGACGCAACGGTTCCGCTATTCGGCTTCGTGTTCCTGGTGGCGCTAGGTGTTGACTACAACATCTTCCTCATGACGCGCGTCAGGGAGGAGTCCATGGTGATGGGCACTCACGCCGGGGTACTGCGAGGTTTGGGCATGACCGGCGGGGTCATCACCTCCGCCGGAGTGGTCCTTGCTGCAACGTTTGCGGCTTTGGGCATCATTCCGCTGCTGTTCCTGGTGCAATTGGCGTTCATCGTGGCATTTGGTGTGCTGCTGGACACCGTGATTGTGCGGACCCTTCTGGTTCCGGCACTGACGTACGACATTGGCAACAGGGTGTGGTGGCCATCCAAACTGGGCGCAGCGGCCCCGGCGGTGATTGAGCCCGTCCAAATCCCGGTCTCGACAGGCTCGATCACCGGTAGGCTTGATGGGCCGTAACTGCCACCAGCAAGGAGCCCCACCCGCATGGCCAAGAAGAAACCCTGGAACTGGGTGGGGACACTGGCCTGCACCCTTTTGATTGCCCTTTTTGTCGCGGGCGGCATCATGGGCGTGTCCAAGAGCTTGACCGACGCGGAGCGGACTGCTGCCCTTGAGAGCGCTGGCACCACGCTGCAGGAGGTTTCTGGCAGGGTGACTGAAGTGGGGACCGGAGGAAAATCCAGCAGCAGGGTCATCCACGTGGCATTCACAACTCGTGACGGCGTCCCCGTCTCAACACGTGTCTACACAGCGGGAAGCAACAGGAACTACACCAAAAATCAGCGGGTTGGGGTGGTGTACGCGGCTCAAATGCCCGAGGCCGCCCGGCTGGCAGTCGACCCGGGAAGGCCATACACCCTGTCGGGGAGAATAGTTTCGGCAGTGATCGGTTGGGCAATCGCGCTAGTTCTGGTGTGGCTGGCCATCCGGGACATCTGGCCCCGCATCAGGAAGCCCCGTGCCCAGAAACTCCGGGCTCCGCGCCGGGGCCGGAAGGTCCGTTCCAGACGCTAGATCCCGGACCAGTTTCCTAGCCGCCGCTGACGGCGATGACTCCCGGGTTCCCGGCGTCGAACACCAAACGACGGTTGGCGATCTTGTCCGTGAAGAACCTGTCGTGGCTGACCACCAGAACTGCGCCGGGGAAATGCAGCAGCGCCCGCTCCATGACCTGCGTGCTGGACATGTCCAAGTGGTTGGTGGGCTCATCGAGCACCAGCACCGAGGCACCGGAGAGCAGGCACTGCGCCATGGCTACACGGGCACGCTGACCACCGGAGAGGTTGCTGATCTTCTGCTTGAGATCGGCCTCCGAGAACTGGAACATGGCCAGGAATCTGTTGACCGACTTCTTGGTGGCGGTCAGGGCAAGGCTGTCCGGCATGGCGTTGACGGCGTGTGTGACGGTGTCATCTGGGTCCAGTTCGTCCAGGAGCTGGTTGTAGGAGACCAGCCCGCCACCCTTGGCCCAGGTGACGTAGCCGGAATCGGCGGCCTCTTCCCCGGTCAGGGCGCGCAGGAGCGTGGACTTGCCGGAGCCGTTGGATCCCAGCACCACAATCCTGTTGCCGCGGCGGATCTCAAAGCTAAGGTCGCTAAACAAGGTGCGCTCGCCATAGGACTTGGTAAGCGATTCCACCCGGCAGAGAACATCCTTGACGTGCAGGCCACCGTAAATCTCGGTGATGATCTTGTCCACGGGGCGCGGCGCGCGGGACTTCTTGATCTTGGAGAGCTTCGAATCCAGGCCCTTGGACGCAGCCTTGGCGGCCTCGCGCCGATCTGAGATTCCTTCAGATTCAAACGCCAGCAACTCGGATTCGTGCATGAACTGGCTTTCCAGCGTCTTCAGCCGGAATTGCTTGGCCACAACGTACTCGGCAAAGTTGCCGGGGTACTCGTGCAGGTGGAAGTTCTCCAACTCAATGATCCGGTTAACCACGGCATCGAGGAACTTCCTGTCGTGGGAGACGATGATCGCCGCACCCTTGAAGTTCTTGAACCAGGCCTCAAGCCATTCCACACCTGCCACGTCAAGGTAGTTGGTGGGCTCATCCAGGAGCAACACATCGGGCGCTTCCAGCAGGATCTTGGCCAGGGCGGCACGGTTGCGCCAGCCGCCGGAGAGGTCATCAATGGCCGAAACACGGTGGGCCTCGCTGAAGCTCAGGGTGGTCAGCACCTTGTCGATGTTGCGTTTGTAGTCCCAGCCGTCCAGGCGGTCCATGTCATCGAACAGCTCGGATTGGCGGTGGATCAGGCGGTCCAGCTCATCGGCTGCGGGGTCCGCCGCGATGGCAGCGTCGATGCCAGCCAGCTCAGCCTCAATGTCCTTGACATGGGCAAAGAGCTCTTCCAGCACCTCCAGGATCGTGGAAGCCCCGTTCAGCTCGGAGAACTGGGAGAAGTAGCCAATCTTGGTGCCGAGCTCCACGGCAACGGTGCCGGTGTCCGGTTCCACCTGATCCATCACGAGCTTGAGTAGCGTGGATTTTCCGGAGCCGTTCTTACCAATCATGCCCACCCGGTCGCCGGCTTCGAGCTTGAAAAACGCCTCGCGCAGCACCTGAACCTTGTCGAAGCGCACGGAAACGTCATTGAGGCGGATCAAGCTCATGGGTGTGGTCCTTTGTTGCGGAAAGTCGGGGCAGGAAAAACACCCGCCTCCACTTTACCGCGCAGGCGCACCCGGGCACTGCGGCCAGGGGCCGGGGGCTAAACAACGCTCAGGGCCCATCGGAAGGTCATGCTTGAGCACGAACCCGAGTACCCCTGTGGAGTAAGGCCGCGCCTTCGCCTAGTCGTCAACGAGCACGCTGGTCAGATTCATTCTCATGCCGACCCCTCACTTTTCCTAGTGGCGCCACTGTTTGGGCGCCCACCGAAGTCCCTCGTGGATTGCTTGTCCCACCACACCATCAACCGCAATTTTTTGCGCTGGGCAACTCAAGTATTGTCTTGACTCTCCGAGTATCCGTGCCAAACTTCGATGAAGAGTTGTATCCATCGCCATCAGGAGACGCCGGAGATGTATGAGGTCATTGGGACGCTGATCCCCCTGGGACTGGGCATTTCATTGAGTCCGTTTCCCATCATCATGATTGTGCTGCTGCTGGGATCCACCCACCCCAAGGCGAACGGCCTGGCGTTCCTGCTTGGCTGGGTGGCGGGAATCGCTGTCATCGTCGCTGCGCTCACGCTCCTGCTGGACACCGTTGAATCTTCCGGAAACGGGGACCCGAACGCCGTGGCAGGGATTCTGCGCCTTGCCTTGGGCGCCGGGCTGCTGTTCCTGGCAGGACGCAAGTTTGCCAAGCGCATCAAACAGTCCGGCGCCGGTTCCCTCCCCCGTTGGATGGCCTCCGCCGAGACCATGGCACCCTCCCGCAGCCTGTTGACCGGGTTGGCACTATCCGCTGCCAACCCCAAGAACCTGATGATTACGGCGGCTGCAGGTGTCACCATCGGTGCTGCCAGCCTCAGCGTGACGCAGGAGCTGTGGGCCATGGCGGCCTTCTTGGTGGTGTGCTCGGTGACAGTCGTTCTTCCGGTGACCGGCTACCTGGTGGCACCGGAAAAAATGGCGGTACCGCTGGCATCGCTCATGGGTTGGCTGCGCACCAACCACTCGATCATGACGGGACTGTTGCTGCTGGTGTTTGGCTTTATCCTCATCGGCAACGGAATCGGCAGCTTCCAGGCATAAATTAGCTCCAATCCGAACAGCCCGCCGCTCCGAATTAAGTGGGCGGCAGTTTCATCCGGCCGCACCACAGAGGGCAGTCTGCTGCCGCGATCGGTGAGGAAAAAGCATGGAGCACAAGGTCGAGAAAATCACAGGCCTGTGGCCTTTCGCAGTGGGAACCCCTACATCTGCGGGAGTACCCACCAGGGACGCATCACAGAGCCCGGCGCCGGAGCACCACAGCCGCTTGTGCGGGCCCAGCCCTAGCAGGATAGGCCCCGAACGGCGTCGAGATTTCAGCTAGCCGTTGGGCCTGTTGGGGAGGTACTGGACGGCCCACTTGTTACCGTCCGGGTCCGCGAAGTACACAAAGTGGCCCCAGTCCTGAATATCGACGTCGCTGACCTCCACACCGTTGGACTTGAGCTGGTCATGGGCGGTCTGGATGTCGCTGACAACCATTTGCAGGTTCGGCGCAGTGCCCGGGGCAGCATCCGTGAGACCTTCACCAATGCAGATGGAACAGGCCGAGCCGGGTGGCGTCAGTTGCACAAAGCGGATTCCACCTCCGGGCCGCTCGTCATAGTCGGCGTTGAAGCCAACCTTGTTCACATAGAAATCCTTGGCGCGGTCCACATCGGACACGGGGACAAATACCAGTTCAAGTTTCCAGTCCATGCCGGACACGCTACTCCGTGGTAGCACTTACCAACAGGGCTTCGCGCCAATTTGCCAACGTCAGTTGCCGGCCAAATTTGCTGCAGCCGCCGCATCAAAATGAGTGGTAAAACATATATTCAGATTGTTGAAGTATCTATATCATTCGCCAGCCGCAATCACTAGGGTTGCAGCAAGTGCACCAACAAAAAGCGACCAGCTTTTACTCGTGAATTGTGCACTTCTGGCGGGGCGCTGGGCACCACCAGCCACTTATTTGGAGGGCACCGCCATGACTGAGAACCACCCACTGACTGACGACTTCCGCTCAGTTCCCATCAGCGATTGGTCCGATTTGGGGCAGCAGCTGTGGCAGTACTTGACGGGGCGCGGAGCAGAGGTCAACTACAGCTTTGTGGACATGAGCGTTGAAGTGCCCCGCGACATTGGACCCGACGCACCCAGGGCCACGTGGAAGTTCAACGGCACACTGCGCGTGACCACAAGCGACAATGAAGGCACCGTCTCCCCGGCGCCGAAGCCGTAGGTGATGGCCCATGCGTTTTGACATTGATCTGGATTTCTCTGTTGAGCTCCCTGTTGAGGACGGCAGCGAGCCGGCAGTGGTGCATGGCACCATCAAGGCCGCCGGACGGGAAATACAAATACACACCGACAGTGCGGCCCTGTTCCGGTTGGGCTCCCGCAGAAATTTGCCAGCCATTCGGGACGCGGCGCGTTACTTGGCGAAGAACGGAATCACGGTTACGGTTTCCGTCCCGGAAGGCACCATTGTCAGCCTGGGGGCCGTGGAGGTCTCGGCACTTCACCGGCTGATCACCAATTCTGCGCATATCTTGCCGGGCAAATCGAACACCTGGTCAACCCTGCTCAAGGCACAAACCCGAGGCGAATTCCAAGGCAGCCTCATTCCACCGGGCACGCCTTTGCCGTTGGCCCCCACATTTCAACGGCGCTTCCGCCTCAAACCCACCACCACGCACTACACCTTTGGCGGCGGGCGGCCCCGGCTGATATTCGTCCGGGACAGCGAAACCTGGGACGGACGCCCACCCAGCGAGTTCAACTTGGTGGCGGAAACAACCCTCATTGGCAGTGGCAGCGACGCCACATTCGTCTTGCCGGAATTGACTGACGTCCAAGCACATATAGTGCACAGGGACGACGACGAGTACGTGTTCATCGCTGGCCGGCCCGACAGCCCTGCAGGGCGAGCGCAGGTGTTGCGCACCGGCGCACGTCTGGTGCTGGGACCGTGGCGGCTGGTCTTCTTCCGGGAGGAGTACGCCGACCACGGACGGCCGTTTGGTGGGCGTTCGGCAGGCGAATTTGCCCGCCCCCAGCGTCCTCAATTTGATCCGCGCCGGGGGCAGCTGGAGTACGACGCCGTCGCAGGTGTGGGTGATTCGCGTCAGCCACAATAGTTCTAGGGGGAAGGGACGGCAGTGGCGCCGTACCCACTCACTTCCGGCAGGGAGTCAAGGCTGTTAAAGGTGTACAAGTGAATGCCGGCCGGCGGAACGGCAAGCTCCCCCAAGTCCGCAATGAACTGCTCTGGCTGGTAGCTGGTGCCGCCCAGCAAGGTTCTGCCCAAGGTTCCCTTGCCACTGATGAACCGCAGCGAACTGCCCACGCCGATCTTCGTGGCGAGGCGGAGCAGCTTGGTTCGCGGGACGGCTCCTGCAACTCCGGCCCATACGGGCAGCATCACGCCCTCACGGCGCAGACCCGCCATGTATTCGGCGATCTTCGCCGGTGAAAAGCACATTTGCGTCACAACGTGAGTTGCCAGTTCCTGTTTGGTCCGCAGCGATTCCAAGAGCTGGTCCTCTGGGATGGACGGGTGCCCCTCCGGGTAGCCGGCAACGCCCATCCTCATGCTGTTGCCACTCAACTGCGCGATCTCGCGCATGAGGCTTTCACCTGATTCGTAGGGCCCTGCAGCCTGACCCTTGTCGCCACCAATGACGAAAAGCTCTGTGATTGCGACGGTGCTGCACGCACGCAAAATGCCTGCGAGCTGCCCGCGTGAGGCAATGGAGCGGGCAGCCAAATGCGGGACCACATGAAAGCCATGCCCGGCCAAGGCCGACGCCGCTTCCATGGTGCGTTCCACCCCGTGCTGGGGCAGGCAGGTCACGGTGATGGTGGTGCCGGCGGAAACCTGTGCCAACACCGCGGGAACTATGTCCTTGGTGGGGATTACTTCCAAGCGTGAGGGGAACATGGTCAGGCTCTTCCCTGGAGGAGTGGAACTACCGGGCTGTGATGAGTGAGGCTGCTTCTTGGCGGGTGTGGCCGGAGTCCTCGATGCCGTCGGCGATGTGGGCGAGGTGTTCGGGGATGTCGCGGCCCTTCTTGCGCATGGCGGTG